>NZ_JASGDQ010000059.1:0-26371 GCF_047607185.1 Nocardioides sp.
CCAGGCACACCCATCGCGGCGTTGGCGCCGCTCGGAAGACGCCCGGTATGCCGTCGCGACGCCGCCTTGCGCTGCGCGCACCTGGATCCACGCATACCCCCCACGAACTTCCAGAGAGGACCACTAGCGTCGCGCGTCCGCGACACTAGACTGCGGCCGGTGGATCACCAGTTCGTGCTGATCGCCGGGGCCGGGCTCGCGATCATGATCGCGGCCTCCGTCTTCTCGCGTCGTACCGGCGTGGCGGCACCGCTGCTGCTGGTCGGTCTCGGGATCGCCGCCAGCTATCTGCCGAGCACGCCCGAGATCCACATCGAGCCGGAGCTGATCCTCGCCGGGGTGCTGCCGCCGCTGCTCTATTCCTCGGCCGTCAACCTGCCGGTGATCGACGTGCGCCGCAACCTCTCGCTGATCGCCTGGCTGTCGGTGGTCATGGTGATCGTCTCGGCGCTGGTGATCGGGGCGGTGGTCCATTGGATCTTCCCGAGCATCTCCTTCGGCCTCGCGACCGCTCTCGGCGCGGTGGTGAGCCCGACCGACGCCGTCGCCGCGACCGCGATCGGCCGCCGGGTCGGGCTGCCGCCGCGACTGATGGCGGTGCTGGAGGGCGAGAGCCTGGTCAACGACGCCTCGGCGCTGGTCGTGCTGCGCACCGCCGTCGCCGGGATCGCCGCGACCAGCGGCTTCTCGCTGGGACACACCATCCTCGACTTCACCTGGGCAGTCGTCGCGGCGGTGGTCATCGGCCTGCTCGTCGGCCTGCTCACCGTGCTGCTCCGGCAGCGGCTCGACGACCCGGTGCTCAACACCACGATCTCCTTCGCGGTCCCGTTCCTGGCCTACTTCCCCGCCGAGGAGGCGAACGCCTCCGGCGTGCTCGCGGTGGTGCTCGCCGGACTGGTGACCGGGGCGATGGGCAGCCGCCGGTTCAGCGCCCGGGACCGGCAGACCCAGGCGACCACCTGGACCACCATCAACTTCATCCTGGAGAGCGGCGTCTTCCTGGCCATGGGCTACGAGCTGCCCGAGCTGGTCGACGACGCCCGGGTGGAGACCACGACCGGCGAGATCGCCGCCCTGGTGCTGATCGTGGTGGGCCTGCTGGTGGTGCTGCGCTTCCTCGGCCTCGCCTGGCCCGCCCTCGCCGCGCGATTCGGCCCGGACGACCGTGGTGACCAGGTCCGCGCCCGGCTCGACCAGTTCGAGGAGAAGCTCGACTCGATGACCCCCGCCGACGAGCGGGAGGAGACCCGGCTGAGGTGGGCCCGGCGGCGACTGGCGCGGGGTAAGGCCGACGTCGAGTTCGAGGAGCGCGAGCCGATCACCGGCCGGGGCTCGCTGGTGCTGGCGTGGGCCGGAATGCGCGGCGTCGTCACCGTCGCCGCGGCCCAGACCATCCCTGCCGGCACCCCGCACCGGGCGAGCGTCGTACTCGCCGCCTTCTTCGTCGCTCTGATCACCCTGGTGCTCTTCGGGCTCACCCTCCCCGCGCTGATCGAGCGGATGCGGTTCCAGTCCGAGAGCGCCGAGGAGAAGCGGGACTCGGTCCACGCGCTGCTGCGCCAGGTCGGCGCCACCGCGATCGACACCCTGGGGCCGCTGGAGGAGCAGTCCGTCGACGGCCGGCCCGTCGACCCGAAGCTGGCGGTGGCGATGAAGGAGCAGATCCTGCCCCGGCTGCTGACCGGCGTCCGGCAGGTGCGCGAGACCAGGCCCGACACCATCGAGCAGACCCTGATCCTGCAGCGCCGCTATCTGGACGCGATGCGCGACGCACTCGCCTCCGAGCGCGGCATCGGCGCCTACAGCTCGCAGACCTACCGCCAGGTCGAGTCGCTGCTCGACGCCTACGAGCAGCGGATCGTCGGCGCGTAGCGGCCAACGGGCATGATGGGTCCGTGCACGACCACCACGACCACGCTCCCTCGGCGTCGGCCGACCGGCGCTGGCTGGCGGCGGCGCTCGTGCTGCTGCTCGCCTTCCTCGCCGGCGAGGTGGTCGTTGCGGTGCTCGCGCACTCACTGGCGCTGCTCTCCGACGCCGGCCACCTGCTGACCGACGTCGTCGCCATCGCGCTGGCACTGGCGGCGATCAGGCTCGCCGAGCGGCCCGCGTCCGGACTGCTGACGTTCGGGATGAAGCGACTGGAGATCCTCTCGGCCGCCGTCAACGGGATCACCCTGCTGGTGGTCGCCGCACTGGTCGCCGTGGAGGCGGTACGACGCCTCGTCGACCCGCCCGAGGTGGCCGGCTGGCCGGTGCTGGCCACCGCGCTGGCGGGCTGCGTGGTCAATGTGGCGGTGGCCTGGCTGATGGCCCGCGCGGATCGCGGGTCGCTGGCCGTCGAGGGCGCCTTCCAGCACGTGCTGACCGACCTCTACGGCTTCATCGGCACGGCAGTGGCGGCGGTCGTCATCGTGACGACCGGCTGGACCCGTGCCGACCCGATCGCCTCGCTGGCGGTCGTCGCGCTGCTGCTCTACGCGGCCTGGGGGCTGCTGCGCGACTCCGGCCGGGTGCTGCTGGAGGCGGCGCCGCGCGACACCGACCTGGTCGCCATGCGCGCGCACCTGCTCGACGTACCGCACGTGCGCGACGTCCACGACCTCCACGTCTGGACCGTGACCTCCAGCCTGCCCGCGCTCTCGGCCCACGTGGTCGTCGAGCAGGGCTGCTTCGAGGACGGCCACGCCCCGCAGATCCTCGACCAGATCACCGAGTGCCTGGCCGGTCACTTCGACCTCGAGCACTGCACCTTCCAGCTCGAGCCGCCCGGCCACACCAGCCACGAGGCCGGCGCGCACGCCTGAGTACGTGTACTGACGAGAGTCAGCGGCGGAGGGTGCCGAGGAACTCCTCGATCCGGCCGATCGCCTCGGTCAGCACGGGTACGTCGGGGAGGGTGACGAGGCGGAAGTGGTCGGGCTCGAACCAGTTGAAGCCGGTGCCATGGGTGACCAGGATCTTCTTGGCGCGCAGCAGGTCGACGACGAACCTCTCGTCGTCCTCGATGCCGAACATCTCGGTGTCGAGTCTCGGGAAGCAGTAGAGCGCGCCGCGGGGCCGGGTGCAGGTGACACCGTCGATGTCGTTGAGCAGCTCCCAGGCGGTCTTGCTCTGCTCGTAGAAGCGGCCGCCGGGGACGAGGTACTGGTTGATCGACTGGTAGCCGCCTAGGGCGGTCTGGATGGCGTGCTGCCCCGGCACGTTGGCGCACATCCGCATGTTCGCCAGCGTGGTCAGCCCCTCCAGGAAGTCCTCGGCGAGGTGGGTCGGCCCCGAGAGCAGCAGCCAGCCGGCGCGGTAGCCGCAGACGCGGTAGGCCTTGGAGAGCCCGGAGAAGGTCAGGCACAGTACGTCGTCGCCGCCGTAGGTCGCCGAGTGGTGGTGGCGGGCCTCGTCGAAGAGGATCTTCTCGTAGATCTCGTCGCTGAAGACCACCAGCTCGTGGCGGCGGGCGATGTCGACCAGCGCCTCGACGGTGTCCTCGTCGTAGACGGCACCGGTGGGGTTGTTGGGGTTGATCAGCACGATCCCGGTGGTGCGGTCGGTGATCTTGGCCTCGATGTCGTTGAGGTCGGGCAGCCAGCCGTTGTCCTCCTCGCACCGGTAGTGCCGGGGGTGCCCGCCGGAGAGCGCGACCGCGCCGGTCCACAGTGGATAGTCGGGCGCGGGCACGAGGATCTCGTCGCCGTCGTCGACGAACGCCTGGAGCGTCATGGTGATGAGCTCGGAGACGCCGTTGCCGATGAAGACGTCGTCGACGTCGGCCCCGGTCAGCCCCCGGGACTGGTAGTACTGCGCCACCGCCGTGCGGGCGGAGTAGATGCCCTTGGAGTCGGAGTAGCCCTGCGCGTGCGGCAGGTGGTGGACCATGTCCGTCACGATCGCCTCGGGCGCCTCGAAGCCGAACGAGGCGAGATTGCCGACGTTGAGCTTGAGGATCTTGTGGCCCTCGGCCTCGAGGCGCTCGGCCTCCCGCAGGATCGGGCCGCGCACGTCGTACCGGACCGAGTGGAGCTTGCGGCTCTGCCTGAATCGGCGCATACGGCCCACTGTCACATACCGGTCGCGACCCGACCCCGACGGGGTGCCCGCCCCGCCGTCGTCAGCGCAGCGGCGGACCCCAGTCCACCGCGCCGCGCAGCTGGTTCTTGATCAGCTTGCCGCCGGCATTGCGCGGCAACGGCGTGCTGACCACCGAGACGAACTGCGGCACCTTGAAGTCGGCGAGCTGGCTGCGGCAGTGGGCGAGCACCGCCTCGACGTCGACGGTCTCCTCGCCGCCGTACAGCACCGCGCCGACCTTCTCCCCCAAGACGTCGTCGGGCACCGCGACCACCGCTGCCTCCAGCACCGTCGGGGCGCTGACCAGGACGGCCTCGACCTCGATGCTGGAGACGTTCTCGCCGCCGCGGATGATGATGTCCTTGAGCCTGTCGACGATGTAGATGCGCCCCGCCTCGTCCACCCGCACGATGTCGCCGGTGTGCATCCAGCCATCGGCGAGGGCCTCCTCGGTGGCCTCGGGTCGGTTCCAGTAGCCGGACATCACGTTCGCGCCACGGGAGAGCAGCTCCCCGAGCTGGGGATCCTCCCCGATAGGCGCGACCGCGAGCTCCACCGACGGTACGGCGTAGCCCACCGAGTCCGCGTGCTCGACCGCGTCCTCGTGGGGAAGCACGGTCATCAGCGAGGCGGTCTCCGTCATGCCGTAGCCGTTGGAGACCCGGCTGTGCGGGAACGCCTGCTGCAGCGCCGCCACCAGGCTGGGCGCGATGGCCGCGCCGCCGTAGCCGACCCAGCGCACCTGGCTGACGTCGACGGAGGCGAGCTCGGGCCGGCGCAGGATCAGCGCGTAGACGGCCGGCACGCTGACCAGCATCGTGATCTGCTCGGCCGTGATCGCCTCGATCATGGCCAACTGGTCGAGCACCGGCATGATCACCGCCGAGCCGCCGACATGCAGGGCGGTCAGCAGCTGCGCGTTGCAGCCCGTGACGTGGAAGAGCGGCACGGTGATCAGGGTGCGCAGTTCCGGCCCGGTGGCCAGCTGCATGGTCCGCACCATGTTCTCCGCGTTGGCGAGGAACGCCTCGTGCGTGGTCGGCACGCCCTTGGGGCGTCCGGTGGTCCCGGAGGTGTAGAACATCGCCGCCGGATCGCCCAGGCCGAGGCCGTCCTCGACATAGGGCTCACCGTCGGGCAGCGGCGTGTCCGGGGTCAGGTCGAGCCGGACTCCGGCGTCCTCGAGCACGAAGGCGATCTCCGGAGGGGCGGAGCGGATGTTGGGGGCGACCGCGATGCCGCCCGCCATCAGCGTGCCGTAGAAGGCGATCACCCAGTCGGTGCCGGCCGGATAGCGCAGCGCGACCCTGTCGCCACGGACGACGCCCGCCGCCCGGAGCCCGCCGGCGACCCGGGTCGCGCGGTCCCACAGCTCTCGGTAGGTGAACCGCGCGCCGCCGAGCTCTGCCACCGCCTCGGCATCGGGCGTGGCCTCGACGTGCGCCGACAGATCGGCGATCAACGAGGTGGGCAGCCCCTCGTAGCGGGGGACGCCGCCGGCGTCGAGCGTGATGTCGTCGAGGGGGAACGGGTTGTGCGTGCGCGGGATCGGCCGGATGACGCTGCGGCTCATGCCCCGGCACCACCGAAGTAGCGCGCCGGGTTCTTCACCAGCATGGTGTCGATCTCGTCCTCGCTCACGCCACGCTCACGCAGTGCCGGGAGCACGTCGTCGTGAATGTGGGTGAAGTGCCAGTTCGGCAGCAGCGAGAGCGGCCCCGGCGGCGGGAAGAAGTCGGAGTAGCAGGAGGCGTCGTGGGAGAGCACCATGCTCTCCGCGTAACCCAGCCGGACCAACTCCACGACCGTGTTGATCCGGTCCTCGGTGGTGCAGTAGACGTCGATGCCGAACCGGTCCATGCCCAGGATCGCGCCGGAGTCGGCGAGCTTGCGCAGGTAGTCGATGTCGGTGCTGTCGCCGCTGTGCCCGATGACGACCTTGGAGAGGTCGGCACCCTCGGACTTGAACACCTCCAGCGCCACCAGGCCCATCTCCCCGTGAGCGTGGGTGTGGACGATGACCGGCGTGCCGGTCTCGACGTGGGCGGCGGCGACCGCGCGCATCACCCGCTCCACACCGTGGACCAGACCTGCCTCGTCGATCGCGCACTTGAGGACACCGGCCTTGACCCCGGTCCCCGCGATGCCCTTGCGGATGTCGTCGACGAAGAGCTGGGTCATCGGCTCGGGCCGGTCGAAGGAAAGACCCGGTCCGTTGAAGTGAAACTGCACCGGCTCGTCGTGGTAGGTGTAGATGCCGGTCGCGACGACGATGTTCACGTCGACCTGCTCGTTGATCCGCTGGATGCGCGGAATGTAGCGACCCAGGCCGATCACGGTGGGGTCGACGATCGTGCGGACCCCGCGAGTCGTCATGTCCCGCAGCTTGGCGACCGCGTCCGCGACGCGCTCGTCCTCGTCCCACCGATCGGGGTAGTCGGGATAGTTCTCCCGGATCTCGGTGCCGATCGTGAAGACGTGCTCGTGCATGAGCACCTGGCCGAGTTGGGCCACCTCGATCGGCCCGCGAACTGTTTCCACCTGCACCATCGCTGGCTCCTTCTGCTCGTCGTACATTCGTAATGTTGCCGTGCCCGGTCCTCGATGCCCAGCCCCGGGGTGAGGACCAGGCTCAGGTCGCCTGCCCCGAGCGCCGCCGGGTGATGTAGGCGGCGATGCCGACGGCTCCGAGCAGCGCAGCGCCGTCGAAGGCCGGCTCGACCCAGTCCGCGGCACCGGCCAGCACCAGGCCGTTGACGCTCACCGCCACCAGCAGCACGCCGACGACGGTGCCGATGACGTTGAAGCGCCCCGGCCGGATCGCCGTCGCGCCGAGGAAGGCCGCCGACAGAGCCGCGAGCGTGTAGCCGGGGCCGACCTGGGGGTTGCCCGCCCCCGACCGAGCCAGCAACAGCACCCCCGCGACGCCGGCGAGGACACCCGAGGCGGCGAAGGAGGAGAAGATGCGAGCCTTGACGTTGATGCCGTTCAGGCGTGCCGCCACCGGGTTGTCGCCGATGGAGGCGAGCTCACGTCCGTACGGCGTGTGCTGCTGCAGGTAGTAGACGACCAGTGCGATGGCGGCGACCGCGAAGGTGACCCGCGGGACGCCCACCCACAGCTTGGCACCGAAGTCGACCAGACCGGTCGGGACGTTCTTCTGGATGAACTGCCCGTGGGTGAACCAGGAGACGAATCCCTCGATGAGCGAGGTCGTGCCGAGCGTCGCGATCAGCGACATCACCCCGAAGCGGACCACGATCAGGCCGTTGACGACGCCGACCACGAGGCCGGTCAGCACGCCGACCAGCAGCGCGAGGATCCACGGGGCGTCGAGCCGCTCGAAGCAGGCGGCCGCGGTGATGGCGGACAGGCCGATATTGGCGCCGATCGAGAGGTCGAACTGGTTGCACATCAGCGGGAGCAGGATCGCCAGTGCGGCTACCGCGACGACCGTCTGGTTGCCCAGCATGTTGCGCCAGTTCGCCGCCGTGGGGAAGACGCTGTGGGTCGGCCCGTAGCAGGCGAAGAACAGGCAGAGCACGACGACCAGGAGCACCAGCGCGTAGCGCTCCAGGAAGGCCATCGGATCGAATCGGCGGCGGGGCGTGGCCCGCTCGTCGGTGAGCTCGGGCTTCGGTTCGGGCGCGGTGGTCACTGTGCTCCTCCAACCTCGGTGGCGAGGCAAAGCTCGGTGAGGCGATTCGCCTCGATGGGTGGGGTCACCTCATGGCTGACGCGACCGTTCTTGACGACCAGGACGCGATCGGCGAGGTGGGCGAGCTCCTCGAAGTCCGAGCTCACCAGCAGCACGGCCATGCCGTTCGCGGCCGCCGCGCGCACCTGCTCGTAGATCGTCAGCCTGGCGCCGACGTCGACGCCCTGGGTCGGCTCGTCAAGGAGCAGCAGGCGCGGCCCCTTGCGCAACCACCGCGCCATGACGACCTTCTGGGCGTTTCCGCCGGAGAGCGATCCGCCGGTCACGGAGTCGCGCGGCGGCCGGATGTCGTACTCGTCGATGAGCCGGCTCGCGTCGGCACGCTCCTGGGCGTGCCGCAGCCGCAGGCCCCGCCAGTAGTCGGGCAGCGCCGTCGCCGAGAGGTTCTCCCGCACCGACATGGAGGCGAACAGCGCCTCGCCGGCCCGGTCCTCGGGAACCAGCGCGATGCCGGCGTCCATGGCCTGCCGGGGCGTGGCGGCATCGGCCGGACTGCCGTCGATGCGCACCTCCCCCGCCTCCTTGGGCAGATCGCCGAAGATCGCCCGCAGCAACTCGGTCCGGCCGGTGCCGAGCAACCCGGCGATCCCGAGGATCTCTCCGGCATGGATGTCGAGGTCGATCCCCTTCAGGGGGCCGGCCACCAGTCCCCTGACCTCGACCCGTCGCTCGCGGCCGACCCGCCCGGTCGGCGGCGGGTAGTAGCTCTCCAGCGGCCGGCCCACGATCATCTCGACCAGGTCGGCCTCGGTCGCGCCGGACAGCGACCGGCTGCCGGCGAGCCGGCCGTCGCGCAGCGCCGTCACGTGGTCGGCGATCGAGAGGACCTCGCCGAGCCGGTGGCTGACGTAGACGATGGTGCCGCCGCCCGCGGCGTGCCTGCGCAGGGCCGCCAGCAGGAAGTCCACCTCGTGGACCGGGAGGGACGCGGTGGGCTCGTCGAGGACGAGGATTCCCCGCCGGCCGACCTCCTCCTCGTCCTGGAGGGCCCGCGCGATGGCGAGCATGGTCCGCTCCGCGGGCCGCAGCGCGGAAGCGAGCGTCGTGGGCCGGGCGTCGATCTCGAAGCGCTCCAGCACCTGGGTCGCCCGGCGGCGGGCCAGCCGCCAGTTGATCCGTCCGGCCCGGGTGGTCTCGAAGCCGTGGCCGATGCTCAGGTTCTCGGTCACGCTCAGGCCCGGGAAGATCGCCGGGTCCTGGTGGACGAAGTGGAGCCCCGCCGCCCGCGCCTCCGACGGGGACCACGACGCGAGCGACCGGGTGGCATCGCCGAAGCCGAGCTCACCGGCATCCGCCTGGTAGACCCCGGCAAGGATCTTGATGAGCGTGGACTTGCCCGACCCGTTGCCGCCGAGCAGGGCGTGGATCTCACCCTCCCGCACGGTGAGGTCCACGTCGGCCAGCGCGTGGGTCTCACCGAACGACTTGCGGATGCCGGTGGCGGCCAGCGCCACCGGCACCGCGAGCGTCCCTGGGGACGAGGTCACCCGACGCCCCAGATCTTCTTGTAGCCGGAGCGGTAGTCCAGGATCGTCTTCCCGCTCTCGTCGAAGTTGCCGTCGTAGTAGGCCGGGTCGGTGGGCAGGTGGTCCTTGTCGATCAGCTGCAGGCCGATGCCGGTGGAGACCGCCGGCTCGCCGGCGAAGATGCGGTTGAGCCCGTCGATCGCGGCCCAGCCGGCGCGCCAGGCCGCGGGGCCGAAGGCCGCCGACTGGCCCTTGCCCTCCTTGATCAGCTCGACATTGGGCTCGAGACCCTCGCTGCCGATGGTGATCAGCCCGGGACGGTTGGCCGCGACCGCGGCCTGGCCCACGCCGAGCAGGATGGTGGCGTCGTACTGGGCGTAGATCACGTTGGCCTCGGGGTGCTGGGTCAGTGCCGCGGAGACCTTCTCCTGGAGCTTGCCGCCGACCAGGTCGCTGAGCGTGATCGGCACCGTCTTGACGATCTCGCAGGACGTGCACTTCTCGAGTCCGGACTCGAAGCCCTTGGCGAGGTGCTGGGTGACGACCAGGTCGGTCTCGGTCAGCTCGATGACCTTGGCCTTGCCCTCGGTCTGGGTGATCGCGTAGTCGGCCTGAGTCGGCCCGAAGACGGTGTCGAGATAGTCGGCGTAGGTCTGGTCCCCGATCATGAGGTTCGAGCCGTCGAACATGGCCTCGCCGCCGTCGTCGGTGATCGGGTCGTCGCAGTCGAAGGAGTTGATCCCGTAGACCTTCAGGCCGGCCGCGCGCGCCTCGGCCAACGGCTGCTTGACCGATCGGCAGTCGACGCTGTCGAGGATGAGGGCGTCGGCCTTGGCGGTGATGGCGGAGCGGATCCCCTCGGCGTACTTGGTGGGGTCGCTCTTGCCGTCGAAGACCTGCACCCCCCAGCCGATCGCCTTGGCGGCCTCCTCGGCGCCGGAGGCGGGAGTCGCGCAGCCGGGTGCGCTGGAGTCGCACGAGATCACCCAGACCGACTTGCCGGTGGCCGCCACCGGGCCGGTGGCGGGCATGTCCCCGTCGGTGCCCTGGGTCGCGGTCTCGATATTCGCCTGCGCGGCTTGGTACCAGTCGCTGCTCGTGACGTCACCGGAGGAGTCGGACGAGCCGCTCTCCCCGGAGTCGGACGAGCCGCACGCGACCAGAGCTAGGACGGTGATCGCCGTCGTGGCGATCATGGCGGTGGACCTGAGGCGATGACGTCGCATCGATTCTCCTTCATCCGGCGGCAGGCGCCGAAACATGTCGTGCGATGTGATGCGGGCCACACCGCTGGAAGCGTCAGGAGTCTAGGAACGCCCGAGCCGGGCCCGATAGCGGTGAGATCCCTACACTTGGTTCCCTACCGGCGGGGTGGTGTCCCTACCGGGACGACGAGGAGACAGGCATGGCCACACAGCTCGACCCGGCCTCGCGAGCACGCGAGGTCGTGGCAGAGCTCGCCATGCCCGGGCCGCCACCGGTGCGGGCGTTGCTGGTGACCGGCCCTACCGGGATCGGGAAGTCCTGGCTCCTCGACGAGGTCGTCGAGCAGGCGAGCGCCACCGGTTGCTCGACCGTCGTCGCCAGGGCCCACCCCTACGACGGCTCGGTCGCCTACGCCGTCCTCCGGCAGCTGGTCGCGCATGCCCCGGAGAAGCCCACCTCGCCGCAGCGCGCCGCACTCGCCGACCTGGCCGCGGCGATAGGGTCCCCATCGGAGTCGACCGGGCCGCACCACGTGTCCACACCGTTCGCTGGCTGGCTGCAGAGCCTGGCCGACGAGCAGCCGCTCGTGGTGGGCATCGATGACGCCGATCTCACCGACGACGCCACCTTGATCGCGCTGGCGCTGGCGTGTCGCGAGCTCTCGCGCGGGCCGCTGACACTGGTCCTGACCTGCCGCGACGACCAATGGCTGCTCGGCAGCACCTTCGCCGCCACCATCGGGCATCTCGCCGAGGAGTTCGGCGAGGTGGTCAGGCTACGGCCGAGGGGCCGTGCGGAGGCCGACGCCCTGGTCGGCAAGATCCTCGGCGCCGAGCCCGGCCCGGCCCTGGCGGAGCGCATCTTCCGCGAGGCTCGAGGGGTGCCGCTCTTCACCCGGGTCGCGATCGACGCGCTGCTGGAGACCCAGGACGTCCGGGTCGAGGCCGGCCATGCCGTGCTCGTGAACGAGCTCGCCACCCTGGTGCTGAGCCAGCGCACGACCCTGCTGCACCGCATCTTCCGCACCGACTCCGACGCGCTGGCCGCTGCCCGTGCCATCGCCACCCTCGGCCGGGTCTCGATGCGTCATCTCGACGTCCTGGCCCGAGCGCTCCGGATCGACTCCACGACTCTTCACCAGGCCATCGACCGGCTGGTGGCCGCCTCCGTCCTGACGACCGAGAGCCCCGGCTGGCTCACCTTCGTCCAGCCTCTGGTTCGCGAGGCGCTCTACCAGGACCTCGGGCCGGTCGAACGGCGCCGGCTGGTGACCGAACTCAGCCCCAACCTGACCGAGGCGGCAGACGACGAGGCCGGCCTGCTCGTCCGGGCCCGGACGATCGTGGAGGCTGCCAGCCGGGGCGACCAGGACGCGGTCGATGCCGCGCTCCGGGCGGCGGACACGCTGCGGCACGGCTCCCCGGCCGCGGCCGGGCACTGGTACGAGCTGGCGCTGGAGCTGATGCCCACCGACGCGGCGGAGCGGGGCGCCGTCCTGGCCCGACAGGCGACGTCGTACTGGAAGGGCTCCCGGCCACGCCTCTCGATGACGGCCGGCCTCGCCGCGGTGCGGCTGCTGCCGGCGGGCAGCCTGCGGCAGAGCACTCTCGCAAGCACCGTCGGCGCCGCCTATGCGATGGACGACCTCCGGACCGCGCGCGAGGTGCTCGAGCTCGCCGAGCCGGAAGACCTGTCCATGGGACTGCTCGGTCAGCGGGCCGCTGTGCTGGCGCAGACCGGTGATCGGGACGCGGCCGACCGGACGGCCGCCCAGGCCTGGCGCAACCTCGAGGCCGGGGCGCTGCACGACCGGGTGCTGGCCTATATCTACCTCGGCACTGCTGCCTATCTTCGCGGCCATGGCGACCAGCTCACGACCGCGACCACCCGGCTGTCCCGGCTCGGGCACCTCGACGACCGAGACCTACCACCTCAGGTCCGGCTCAGCGCCCTCGAGACCGGGGCCGGGCTGCTGTTGTTCGACGGGCGGCTCGCCGAAGCTGAGCCGCTGCTCGCCGAGGCCGGCCGGATCACTCAGCGGATCGGCTGGAGCGACATCGGCGGAGAGGGCGCCTTCGCGCGAGTCAAGGCGATGTACTGGGCCGGCGAATGGGATGACGCCATCGCGACCATCGCGACCGAGGCGGCCCGACTGGAGTTCACCGGGCTGACTTCCAACCTGGCGAAGCTGCGCCTCGTCGAGGTCGACATCTTGCTGGAGCGCGACGAACTGCCCAAGGCCACCAGCGTGCTCCTCGCCTTGGACCGGGTCGTCGCCAGCCCGCTGTTCGAGACCGAGGTCGCGATCCGCCGAGCCCGCCTGGCCGGTGCCGAGGGCCGGCCCGCCGAGGCCCTGGCCGATCTCGACCGCATCCATCGCGCCAGCGCCGAGAACGGCTGGCGCCATCTCGAGCAGCAGACACTGCGGCTGCTGGTCTCCTGCCAGCTGGCACTGGACAACCCCGACGTCGCCACGAAGCTCGCCGACGAGCTCGCCGAGGTGGCCGCCGCGACCCAGCTGCGCGAGCCACAGTGGACCGCCGCGCTGGCCAGAGCCCGGTGTCACCACGACCTGACCGGCGCCCGGGAGGTGGCTGCCGCCGCCCGCGAGGAGGGCCAGCCGCTCGTCACCGCCGAGGCGCTGCTCGCGAGCGCCGGCAGCGGTGACACGGCGGCGTTGCAGGAGTGCCTGGACCTCCTCAGCTCGCTGCGTGCGCGGCGTCAGGTGAGGCGGGTTCTCGCACTCGCCCGCGCCCAGGGGGTGACGCTGGCTCGACCGAACCGCGAGCCCTCCTCCGACGGGCAGCTCACCGCCAGCGAATACCAGCTGGTGCGGCTGGTGCGGGAGGGACTGAACAATCGCGAGATCGCCGAGACGCTCAACTACAGCCGCAAGACCGTCGAGGCCTACCTGAGTCGCATCTATCGCAAGACCGGCACGCGCTCCCGGATGGACATGGTGGTGGCCATGCACGGGCGCGGCCTGGAGGACATCGGCTGAGGATGCCTACCCGTCGCTCGGAAGGTCGACGAGCGTGGCCAGCCGAGAGCGGTGCGCGCCAGGGGTGCCGAGCGCGATCTGGTCGGCCTTGGCGCGCTTGAGATAGAGATGGGCGGGGTGCTCCCAGGTCATCCCGATGCCGCCGTGCAGCTGGATGGCCTCCTCGGCGGCGTGGACCGCGGCGTCGCTGCAGTAGGACTGCGCCACATGCACCGCGACCTGGAGATCGGGGTCGCCGGCGGCCAGGGCCGCGGCGGCGTAGGTGGCGGCGGCCGAGGCCGACTCGACCTCGGCATAGAGGTCGGCGAACCGGTGCTTGAGCGCCTGGAAGCCGCCGACCACGCGGCCGAACTGGGTGCGCACCTTGAGGTAGGCCAGGGTCTCCTCCAGGCACCAGCGAGCCACGCCCGCCTGCTCGGCGGGAAGCAGCGCCGCGCCGGCGAGCAGCCCCCGGCGCACCGCCCGCTCGCCGTCGTCGAGGACGAGCCGCACCGGCGCGTCGGCAAGGGTCACGTCGGCGAGCTGGCGGGACATGTCCAGGGAGATCACCGGCGCGACGGTGACCGCGGCGGCGTCGACCACGCCGAGCGCCGGCCCGGCGTCGGTGGCGACCAGCACCAGCAGGGTGTCGGCGTCGAGGGCACCGGCGACGCTGGTGACGGTGCCGCTCAGCCGGCCCTCGACCCCCGCGAGCACGGGCAGCGGGTCGTCGGGCGCGGTCGAGAGCGGCACCAGCAGGGCCGCCGTACGCTCGCCGGCGGCGAGCTCGGCCAGCAGGTCGCCGTCGGTGCCCAGCAGCGCGGTGGTCGCGACGACGGCGCTGGTCAGATAGGGCACCGGAGCGACCGCGCGGCCCAGCTCCTCCAGCACCGCGGCGGCCTCCCGGGCGGAGGCGCCGGCACCGCCGCGGTCCTCCGGGACGAGCAGCCCGGCCAGGCCGAGTTCGCCGGTCAGCGACCGCCACAGCGGCGCGACGACCGATCGGTCGCCGTCGTACGACGCCGCGACGGCGCCGGGCTCGCAGCGCTCGGTCAGCAGCTGACGCAGGGTGGCCCGCAGGTCGGTCTCGACGTCGGAGGGCAGCAGGTCGAGGCTCACTTGGCCACGTCCTTCCAGGGGCGGTCCTTGTCGACCCGGTGCTCGCCGGGCAGACCGAGCACCCGCTCGGCCACGACATTGCGCAGGATCTCCGAGGTGCCGCCCTCGATCGAGTTCCCCTTCGCGCGCAGGTAGCGGTAGCCGGCGTCCCGGCCGGTGAAGTCGACCTTCTCGGGCCGCACCATGGTCCACCCCTGAGCGTCCTCGTAGCGCAGCCCCTCCTCCCCCAGCAGCTCCAGCTCCAGGCCGGAGGCCTGCTGGGCGATCCGGGCGAAGGTCAGCTTCATCGCGGCGCCCTCGGGGCCGGGCTGGCCCTGGGCGAGCTTCTGCCGCAGCCGCTGGCCGGTGATCCGGAAGACCTCGGCCTCGACCCAGAGTCGCAGCAGCCGCTCGTGCAACTCCGGGGTACGACGCTCGGGATGCTCGCGCCAGGTGCGAGCGAGGACGCCGATCATCCCCGACTCGCGCGCGGCGGACCGGCCGATCGAGACCCGCTCGTTGTTGAGCGTCGCGTTGGCGACCCGCCAGCCCTCGCCCTCGGCGCCGAGCCGCTGGCTGTCAGGGATGCGCACGTCGGTGAGGAAGACCTCGTTGAACTCGGCCTCGCCGGTGATCTGCCGCAGCGGCCGGATCTCGACGCCGGGGTCGGTCATGTCGCAGAGGAAGTAGGTCAGTCCGGCGTGCTTGGGCAGGTCGGGGTCGGTCCGGGCGACCAGGATGGCGAGTCGCGCGTTCTGGGCGCCGGAGGTCCACACCTTCTGGCCGTTGACGACCCAGTCGTCGCCGTCACGGACCGCCCGGGTCGAGACGTTGGCCAGGTCGCTGCCGGCGCCCGGCTCGCTGAACAGCTGGCACCACGTCTCCTCTCCGGTCCACAGCGGCCGCAGGAAGCGGCGCTTCTGCTCCTCGGTGCCGAAGGCCAGGATGGTCGGCGCCGCCATGCCCAGGCCGATGCCGTTGCGGCCGGGATCGTTGGACGGCGCGCCGGCTCGCTCCATCGCCGCGTCCACCACCGGCTGGAGATGCTGCGGCAGGCCGAGGCCGCCGAGCCCCTCGGGATACCAGACCCAGGCGAGGCCGGCGTCGAACCTGGCACGCAGGAACTCCAAGGGAGCCTCCCCCGCCGGGTCGTGCTCGGCGAGGAAGGCGGCGACCCGCTGCTCCAGACCGGTGGTGGACTCGCTCACGACCGCCGCTCGCGGGCGGCGGCCCGGCGGCGCAGCTCGGCGCGCGCCAGCGCGTTCTTGTGAACCTCGTCGGGGCCGTCGGCGAACCGCAGCGTGCGGATCCCGGCGATCATGCTGGCCAGCGGGAAGTCCTGCGAGAGCCCGCCGGCGCCGTGGGTCTGGATCGCCTTGTCGAGGATCCACTCGACGGTGGCCGGGGTGGCGATCTTGATCGCCTGGATCTCGGTGTGCGCCGCCTTGTTGCCGGCGGTGTCCATCAGCCAGGCGGCCTTCAGGGTCAGCAGCCGCAGCTGCTCCAGCCGCACCCGGGACTCGGCGATCCAGTCGCGGATCACCCCCTGCTCCGACAGCGGCTTGCCGAAGGCGACCCGCTGCTCGGCGCGGTCGCACATCAGCTCGATGGCCCGCTCGGCGGTGCCGATGGAGCGCATGCAGTGGTGGATCCGGCCGGGGCCGAGCCGGGCCTGGGCGATGCCGAAGCCGTCGCCCTCGCCACCGATCAGGTTGGTGATCGGGACCCGGACGTCGGTGAAGGAGAGCTCCGCGTGGCCGCCGTGCTCGTGGTCGTCGTACCCGAGGACGTGCATGCCGCGGTGGATCTCGAACCCGGGGGTGTCGCGAGGCACCAGGATCTGGGACTGCTGGCGATGCCGGTCCGCGGTCGGGTCGGTCTTGCCCATCACGATGAAGATCTTGGCGTTGGGGTTCATCGCCCCGGTGATCCACCACTTGCGGCCGTTGAGGACGTACTCGTCGCCGTCGCGCTCGATCCGGGTCTCGATATTGGTGGCGTCGGAGGAGGCCACCGCCGGCTCGGTCATCGCGAAGGAGGACCGGATCTCGCCCGCGAGCAGCGGCTCGAGCCACTCCTTCTTCTGCTCCGGGGTGCCGAACTGCGTCAGCACCTCCATATTGCCGGTGTCGGGGGCGGCGCAGTTGAGCGCGGCCGGCGCCAGGTGGGGGCTCCGGCCGGAGATCTCGGCGATCGGCGCATACTGCAGGTTCGTCAGACCGCCGCCCTCCTCGCCCGGGAGGAAGAGGTTCCACAGGCCGCGTCGACGTGCCTCCGCGCGCAGTTCGCCGAGGATGGGCGCGGAGTCCCAGGCCCAGGGATCCTCGAGCTGGCCGAGCTGCTCCTCGAAGACCGGCTCGGCCGGGTGGACGTGACTGTCCATGAACTCGAGCATGCTCGCCCGCAGCTCCTCGGTGCGGGCGTCGTAGCCGAACTCCATCAGCTGTTCTCCTTCATTGCGTTGAGGCCGGCGTCCAGCAGCACGTGGATGCTGTCGCCGACCTGGTCGAAGCCTTCGCCGACCGTCTGCCCCTGCAGATAGCGGTAGTGGATGCCCTCGAGGATCGCGGCGAGCTTGTACGCCGCCAACCCGAGGTAGAAGCCGAAGCGCGACAGGTCGCGCTCGCTGCCCGCGGCGTACCGCGCGATGATCTCGTCCTCGGCGAGGAAGCCGGGGGCCAGCGTCACGGTGCTCACCGCCGTACGACTCTCACTGCCCAGTCGGCCGTAGACGAGCATCAGCGCGAGATCGGTGAGCGGATCGCCGAGGGTCGCCATCTCCCAGTCGAGGACGGCCGTCATCTGGTCGTCCTCGTCGACCAGGACGTTGTCGAGACGGAAGTCGCCGTGGACGATGCCGGTGGCCGACTCCTCCGGGACGTCGGCGGACAGCAGCCGGTAGAGCTCGTCGGCGGCGGGCAGGTCGCGGCTGTACGACGCGTCGAGCTGTGCCTTCCAGCGGCGCACCTGTCGGCCGAGGAAGCCCTCGGGGCGGCCGAAGTCGGCCAGGCCCACCGAGGCGGGGTCGACCGCATGCAGGCTGGCCAGGGTGTCGACGAGCCCCTCGGAGATCGCCCGGGTCCGCTCCGGGCCGAGCGGAGCCAACTCCTCGGCGAAGCGGTAGGGCGTGCCGCTGCAGCGCTGCATGAGATAGAACGGCGCGCCCAGGACGTCGGTGTCGGTGCACAGGCCGTAGGTCCGCGGCACCGGCACGGGGGTGTCGCGCAGCGCGGTCATCACGCGGTACTCCCGGCCCATGTCGTGGGCGGTGGCGAGCACGTGACCCAGCGGCGGACGGCGCACGATCCACTCCTGGGTGCCGTCGGAGACCACATAGGTGAGGTTGGACTTGCCGCCCGCGATCAGCGTGGCGGTGAGGTCCGCCCCGGTGCCGGGCAGGTGCTGTGCCAGCCAGGCTCCGAACCGGCCCAGGTCCAGGCCGGGCAACTCCGCCCCGGTGGCCGTCACGGCACCACCACGGAGAGCATGTCCACGACGCAGGACGGCTTGTCGCCGCCCTCACGCTCGACCGTCACCCTGGTGGCGACCTGGAACCCGAGCGAGCTCGGGGTCACCCCGGTCAGCTCCACGCCCGCGCGCACCCGCGACCCCACCGGGACCGGAGAGGGGAAGCGCAGCCGGTCCGCGCCGTAGTTGACGCCCATCTTGACACCCTCGACGCGGTAGACCTCGCTGGCCAGCATCGGCACCAGCGAGAGCGTCAGGAAGCCATGAGCGATGGTGGTTCCGAACGGCCCCGCGGCAGCCTTCTCGGCGTCGATGTGGATCCACTGGTGGTCACCGGTCGCGTCGGCGAACTGGTTGACCTGCTCCTGGGTGACGGTGTGCCACTCGGAGTAGCCCAGGTGCGACCCGACGGCCGCCTCGAGCTCGGGAATGCCGTTGAAGACCTGCATCTCTTCTCTTCTCTCAGTCGTTTTTCTCGGTCGACGCCACGCTAGATGACCTAGACGGGCCCGAGCAGCCCGGGAACCATCGCGGCCAGCGCCTGGGTGGTGCTCCGGGGGTCGGTGTGCAGCAGTGCCCGCAGACCGGCCCGGCGGGCACCGAGGATGTTGGGCTCCCCGTCGTCGACGAAGAGCACCCTGTCGGCGGGCACTGCGAGGCCGTCGAGCGCTCGCTGGTAGATCTCGGCCTGCGGCTTGCGCAGACCCAGCTCGGAGGAGATCACGACTGGGTCGAAGAGCTCGTCGATGCGTGGTCGCGGGTAGGTGTTGCCCCAGCTGTTGGAGAGCAGACCGACCTTCAACCCGGACCGGCGCAGCGTCTCGACGAGCGCGAACATCTCCTCGTCCGGCTTCATCAGGGCGAACATCCGGCTCAACAGTCCCTCGACCTGGATCGGCCGGCCGTCGATCGTGCGCAGCTCGGCCGCGAGAAGTGCCTCGAACTCGGCCCCGCTGACCTCACCGGTCTCGAGCTGATGGATCGGCGTGACCCAGTCGACATCGCGGGAGAGCCATTGCTTGAGGGCCGCGCTGAACGACCTCGGGTCGATGCCGTCCTGCTCCTGCCAGGCGGCCAGGGAGACCCTGGGCGGCACGGTGAGCACGCCGCCGTAGTCGAACAGCACGGCGTCGACCAGCGCCTGACTCACGCCATCACCCCTCGCTGCGCTCGTGGCCGCCCTCGGCTCGCTCGCAAGCTCGCTCACTCGGCCACCCCGGCGTCGTACACGACGCGTCCGACGGTGACCCCGTCGGCGAGTCGCTGCACCCCGTCGGCGACCTGGCCGAGCGGGAGCCGCTCACTGACCAGCGGAGCGATCAGGCCCTGGTCGGCGAGCTCGGTCAGCGCCTGGTGGCACTCACGCACCGCAGCGGGGTCGTACTGGTTGTAGAGGCCCCAATGCAGGCCGACGATGGAGTAGTTCTTGATCAGCGCATGGTTGAGGGCGGCGGACTGGATCTCCCCGCCGGCGAAGCCGATGACCAGGATCCGGCCCTCGAAGGCGATGCACTTGGTCGAGCGCTGGTAGGTCTCCCCGCCCACCGGGTCGTAGATCACGTCGGCGCCGCGGCCGCCGGTCTCCGCCTTGACGACCGCGACGAAGTCCTCGGTACGACGGTCGACCACCACGTCGGCGCCCAGCCGTCGGGCGACCTCGGCCTTCTCCGGGCCGCCGACCACGCCGATCACCCGGGCGCCAGCCGCCTTGCCGAGCTGGATCGCCGCCGAGCCGACCCCGCCCGCGGCGGCATGGACCAGCAGGGTCTCCCCCGGCCGCAGTTGCGCGCGGCGGTGCAGCCCGAACCAGCCGGTCTGGTAGCCGATGTAGAGCGAGGCCGCCTGGGCGTCGTCGAGCGAGGCCGGCGCGGGGAAGGTGGTGGCGAGGTCCATCAGGGCCAGCTCGCCGAAGCCGCCATGGCGCAGGTCGCCGGAGCCGAGGACCCGGTCGCCGACGGCGAAGCCGGTGACATCGGCCCCGAGTGCGACCACCTCGCCGCACAGCTCCACGCCGGGCGTGAAGGGCAGCTCCGGGCGAACCTGGTAGAGGCCGCGGCACATCAACGCGTCGGGGAAGTTGGCCGGGGAGGCCAGCACCCGGACGAGCAGCTGTGCCGGCCCCGGCTCGGGGTCCGGGAGCTCGACCAGCTTCATCACCTGGGCCGGCTCGCCGAGCTCGGCCACCTGCCATGCCCTCATCGGGACTCCTCTTCTTCGTTCTCGAGTTGGCGCTGCAGCCTGTTCATGCCGCGCAGCCACCGGTCGGTGTCGGCGGCGCGGCCGCGGTAGTAGTCGGCCACCTGGGGGTGCGGGAGCACCAGGAAGCGGTCCTCGCGCAGCGCGGTCATGGTGGCCTCGGCCACCTCCTCGGGCGTCACCGCCCCGTCGGCGACCAGCAGGCTCTCCATCGGTCCGGAGTTGGCCAGCATGTCGGTCTGCACGCCCTGCGGGCAGATCGCGTGCACCGAGATGCCGCGATGCCGGTAGGTGGCCGAGAGCCACTCGGCGAAGCCGACCGCACCGTGCTTGGTCGCCGAGTACGTCGCGCTGCCGAGTGCGGTCAGCAGGCCGGCCGCCGAGGCGGTCACGACGAACCTGCCCTGGCCGCGCTCGAGCCAGCCCGGGACGAGCAGCCGGGCGGCGCGCACGTGCGCCATGGTGTTGACCTCCCAGCTCGCCGCCCACTCCGCCTCGGTGGCGTCGAGGCCCAGGCCGCGGACGATGCCGGCATTGGCGAACCAGGCGTCGATCTGGCCGAGGTGCTCGCTCGCGGCGGCCACCAGCGCGGCGATGCCGGCCTCGGTGGCGCCATTCCCCGGGACGGCGTACGCGCCGATCTCGGCGGCGGTGGCCACGGTGCGCTCGGGGTCGAGGTCGTTGACCACGACCCGGGCACCCTCGCGGACCAGCCGGGCGGCCAGCGCGCGGCCGATGCCACCGGCGGCGCCGGTGACGACGACGCCCTGACCGGCCAGGCTCATTCGACGACCCCGGTCAGGCTCAGACCGCCGTCGATGACGACCAGCTGGCCGGTGATCCAGGAGGCCTCCCGCGACAGCAGGAAGGCGACCGCGCTGCTGATGTCGTCGGGCTCGCCGAGCCGCTGCAGCGGATAGCCGGCCGCGACGGCATCCTCGCGGCCCTCGTAGAGCGCACTGGCGAACCTGGTCTTCACGACGGCCGGCGCCACGGCGTTGACCCGGATGTCGGGCGCCAGCTCGACGGCCAGTAGCTCGGTCAGGGAGATCAGCATCGCCTTGGTGGCGCCGTAGAACCCGATCCCGGGCGAGGGCCGCACGCCGGCCAGGGAGGAGACGTTGACGACGGCGCCGCCGTGCTCCCGCATCCAGCCGCGGTGGACCTGCTGGGTCCAGGCCAGCGCGGCGATGCAGTTGACCTCGACGGTCTTGCGGGCGACGTCCAGGTCGAGCTCGACGACGGGCCCGTACGCCGGGTTGATGCCGGTGTTGTTGACCAGCAGGTCGACGCTGCCGAAGGTGTCGATCGCTCGCTGCACGGTCTCGGCCTGGTGGTCGCCGTCGTCGGCCCGGCCGGCGACGGCCAGCGCCACCTTCGGGCCGCCGAGGTGGGCCACCGCCTCGTCGAGCGCCTCCTGCTTGCGGGCGGTGATCACCACCCGGGCGCCGTCGGCGACCAGCCGCTCGGCGATCGCCAGGCCGATGCCCCGGCTGGCGCCGGTGACGATCGCGGTCTGTCCCTCGAATCGCTTGCCCATCTGCAACCTCAGCTCAACCGCTCCAGCACCATGGCCATGCCCATGCCGCCGCCGACGCACATCGACTCGACGCCGAACTGCTTGTCATGCGACTGCAGGGAGTTGATCAGCGTCGCGGTGATCCGGGCGCCGGTCATGCCGAAGGGGTGTCCGACCGCGATGGCGCCGCCGTTGACGTTGAGCTTGTCCAGCGGGATGCCGAGCTGCTGGGCCGAGCCGAGCGCCTGGACGGCGAAGGCCTCGTTGATCTCCACCAGGTCGATGTCGTCGAGGGTCAGGCCGGCGCTCTTGAGCGCGGCCGGGATCGCCTCGACCGGGCCGAGGCCCATGATCTCCGGCGAGAGGCCGGTGACCGCGGTGGAGACGATCCGGGCCAGCGGCGTCAGGCCGAGCTCCTTGGCCTTGGTGTCGCTCATGATGACCAGCGCGGCGGCGCCGTCGTTGAGCGGGCAGGCGTTGCCGGCGGTGACGGTGCCGTCGGGCCGGAAGACCGGCTTGAGGCCGCTGATGCCCTCCAGCGTCGTACCCGGGCGCGGGCCGTCGTCGGTCGAGACGACGGTGCCGTCGGGCAGCGTGACGGGGGTGATCTCGCGGGCCCAGAAGCCGTCCTCGATCCGCTGGCAGGCGAGGTTCTGGCTGCGGACGGCGAACTCGTCCTGCTCCTGCCGGCTCATGCCGAGGACCTGCTGGACGTTCTCGGCGGTCTGCCCCATCGAGATGTAGACGTCGGGGAGGGCGCCGTCCTCGCGCGGGTCGGTCCAGGTCGCCGCGCCGCCCTCGGCGCGAGCGGCGGTGCGCTGCCCGGCCTCGGCGAACACCGGGTTGAGCAGGTCCTGGCCCTCGATGTAGTCGCTGTTGCCCTTGAAGTAGCGGCTGACCGTCTCGACGCCGGCGGAGATGTAGGCGTCGCCCTCGCCGGCCTTGATGGCGTGGAAGGCCATCCGGGTGGTCTGCAGCGAGGAGGAGCAGTAGCGGGTGATGGTGGCACCGGGGAGGTGGTCGTAGCCGGCCATGACGGCGACATTGCGGGCCATGTTCCAGCCCTGCTCGCCACCCGGGAGCCCGCAGCCGAGGATCAGGTCGGTGATGTCCTTGGGGTCCAGCTCGGGCACCTTGGCGAGCGCCGCCTGGACCATCTGGAGGGTGAGGTCGTCGGGGCGGATGTCCTTGAGCGACCCCTTGAACGCGCGTCCGATCGGCGACCGGGCGACGGAGACGATGACTGCTTCAGGCACTTCTTCTCCCTTTCAACTAAGCGATCGCTTAGTATTGATGAGGCCTACTATGCACCAGCCCCGGGAGCCGGTCAATGCTGCCCCCGGGGTCGACGGAGGGGAGGACGAGCATGAACGCGAGTCGCGCCGCGCGCGGCGGCGATAACCGCGACCGACTGCTGCGGGCGGCGGTGCGGGCGTTCGCCGAGCGGGGCTTCCACGGCACCACGACCCGCGACATCGCGGCCGCGGCGGGGCTGAGCCCAGCAGGGGTCTACGTGCACCACCGCTCCAAGGAGGAGCTCCTCTACCAGATCTCCCACAGCGGCCACGAGCGCACGCTGGCCATGGTCCGAGACGCGGTGGCCCGGGCCGACACCCCCGTCGACCAGCTGCGCGGCGTGGTCGGCGACTTCGCCCGTCACCATGCCGAGGAGAACACCAGCGCACGGGTGGTCAACTACGAGCTCGCCGCGCTCAGCCCGGAGCACGTCGCCGAGATCCGCGAGCTGCGCCGGGAGATCAGCAACGAGCTGCGCGAGCTGGTCGAGCGCGGCGTCGCCGACGGCTCCTTCGACTGCCCCCGGCCGCGGATCGCGGCCACGGCGGTGCTGTCGCTGGGCGTCGACATCGCCCGCTGGTATCGCGAGGACGGCGACCTGTCCCCCGACGATCTCGCGGCGGCGTACGTCGACATCGCACTCCGGGTCGTGGGCGCCCGGTAGCCCTCTCGGCCCAGCGCTCTCGGCCCAGCTTCAGCCCAGCGTTTCAGCCCAGCGTCACGCCACCGTCGACGTAGAGCGTCTGGCCGGTGATATAGGAGGACTCGTCGGCGGCCAGGAACGCCGCGGCAGCGGCGATGTCCGCCGGCTCGCCGGTGCGGCGTACCGGATTGGCCTGGGCGGCGGCGGCGCGGAAGTCCTCCACGCTCATGCCGACCCGCGCCGCGGTGGCGTCGGTCATCTCGGTGGCGATGAAGCCGGGCGCGATGGCGTTGACGTTGACGCCGTACGGCCCGAGCTCGATCGCCAGGGTCCGGGTGAAGCCCTGCACGCCCATCTTGGCGGCGGAGTAGTTGGCCTGGCCGCGATTGCCGAGCGCCGAGACCGAGGAGACGTTGACGATCTTGCCGTACTTCTGCGGCACGAAGACCGCCTGCGCGGCCTTGCTCATCAAGAAGGCGCCCTTGAGGTGGACGCCCATGACCAGGTCCCAGTCCTCCTCGGTCATCTTGAACAGCAGGTTGTCGCGGGTGATGCCGGCGTTGTTCATCAGGATGTGCAGGCCGCCGAGCTCCTCGACGGTGCGCTTCACCGCGGCCTCGACGTCCTCGGCCTTGGCCACGTTGGCGCCGACGCCGATGTGCTTCGCGCCCGGCAGCCGGCTCGCCGCCTCGGCGGCGGCGGACTCGTCGAGGTCGACGACGGCGACGCTGGCGCCCTCCTCGGCGAACCTCTCCGCTACGCCGAACCCGATGCCGCGTGCGGCGCCGGTGATGATCGCGACTCGACCGTCGAAACGACCCATGGTGCTGTTCTCCTTCTGGTGGTTGCTACTCAAGCGATGGTGAGGCCGCCGTCGACGGCCAGGGTCTGCCCGGTGACATAGGTGGCGGCGTCGGAGGCCAGGAAGACCAGTGTGGCCGCCAGCTCGGTCGCCTCCCCGACACGACCCGCCGGGATGCGGGGCAGTTGCCCGTCGAGATAGCCGGGCGGGTACTCGTCGGTCATCTCGGAGTGGAAGAAGCCCGGCGCGAGGGCGTTGACCCGGATGCCCCGGCGACCGGTCCACTGCTGGGCGAGGTCGCGGGTCAGCCCGATCACGGCGGCCTTGGAGGAGACGTACGCCGCCTGGGGCAGGCCGGCGGTGGTGATGCCGAGCACGGAGGCGATGTTGACGATGGTGGAGCCGGGCCGCATCACCCGGCCGCACGCCTGCGCCATCCAGTAGGCGCCCTCGAGGTTGACCGCGAGCACCCGCCGGAACTCCTCCGGCGTCTCCCGGGTGGCGGGGACGGCGCTGGCGACACCAGCGTTGTTGACCAGGGTGTCGACCCGGCCGAACTCGGCCATGGCGGCGTCCACCAGTGCGGTGCACGAGTCGGGGTCGCTGACGTCGGTCTCGACGACGAGCGCGCGGCGGCCGGTGCGCTCGACGGAGGCGGCGGTCTCGCGGAGTCGGTCGACCCGCCGCGCGCCGAGCACCACATCGGCGCCGGCCTCGGCGAGGTTCTGGGCGAAGGCGACGCCGAGACCGCTGGAGGCGCCCGTCACGACGGCGACCTTGCCGTCGAGCCGGAACAGATCGAGAACCGCCATCGTGCTTCCTCTTGCCTTCGGGACATGGTAGAACTAAGCATCCGCTTAGATAAGCGCCCGCTTAGAATGGCATGGGCTCGACGAAACTGTCCAGAGGGGAATCGGTGCCCGCTCTCAGCCACCGCCCCGCGGCGGTGGTCCGGCTCAACGCCGACCTTGCGCTCCGCATCGCCGGGGCACCGCTTGACGTCTCGATCCCCGACCTGGAAGGAACCACCCCATGAAGCGCGACATCTACGACGAGGACCACGAGGCCTTCCGGGCCTCGGTCAGGGAATTCCTCGACCGCTCGGTCGTCCCCCACGTCGAGCAGTACGCCGAGAACCACGCGATTCCCCGCGAGGTCTGGCTCGAGGCCGGTAAGCAGGGCTTCCTCGGCCTGGAGATCCCCGAGGAGTACGGCGGCTCCGAGGCCGGCGACTACCGCTTCAACGCCGTCCTGGGCGAGGAGTTCGCCAAGGTCAACCTGGCGCTCAACAGCTGCTGGGGCATCCACGCCGACATCACCGCCCCCTATCTCGTCGGCCTGGGCACCGAGGAGCAGAAGCAGCGCTGGCTGCCGGGGGTGGCCTCCGGCGAGATCCTGCTGGCCATCGGCATGACCGAGCCCTCCGGCGGCTCCGACCTGGCCGCGCTGAAGACCACCGCCGTGCGCGACGGCGACCACTGGGTGATCAACGGCTCCAAGACCTTCATCACCAACGGCAACTCCGCCGACCTGGTCCTGACCGCGGTGCGCACCGACCCGGAGAAGGGCGCCAAGGGCATCACCCTCTTCGCCCTGGAGACCACGCTGCCGGGCTTCTCCCGCGGCCGGAAGCTCGACAAGGTCGGTCAGGACGAGTCCGACACCGCCGAGCTCTTCTTCGAGAACGTCCGGGTCACCGACGCCGAGATCATCGGCGAGCTCAACCTGGGCTTCATCACCATGATGCGCAACCTCCCCCAGGAGCGCCTCGGCGCGGCCGTCGGCAATATCGCGCACGCCAAGCAGATCCTGGTCGAGACGCTGGCCTACGCCAAGGACCGCAAGGCGTTCGGGCAGGCCATCGGGCAGTTCCAGCACAACAAGTTCCTGCTGGCCGAGCTGTTCACCCAG
>NZ_JASGDQ010000060.1:0-64856 GCF_047607185.1 Nocardioides sp.
GTCGGCAGAAGTGCTGGTGTGAGAGGGCCCGAGTCGGCAGAAGTGCTGGTGTGAGAAGGCCCGAGTCGGCACAAGTGCTGGCCGCGCCCGCAGCACTTGTGCCGACTCGGGCCTTCTCACACCAGCACTTCTGCCGACTCGGGCCCTCTCACACCAGCACTTCTGCCGACTCGGCTAGGAGACGGTGACCTGGGGGGCGGCCCCGTCGACGGCCTCCATGCCCTCGGCGATCTTCATGGCCTCGTCGATCAGGGTCTCCACGATCTGCGGCTCGGGGACGGTCTTGATGACCTCGCCCTTGACGAAGATCTGGCCCTTGCCGTTACCGGAGGCGACGCCGAGATCGGCCTCGCGGGCCTCGCCGGGGCCGTTGACGACGCAGCCCATCACGGCCACCCGGAGCGGCACCTCCAGGCCGTCCAGACCTGCGGTGACCTGCTCGGCGAGGGTGTAGACGTCGACCTGGGCCCGGCCGCAGGACGGGCAGGAGACGATCTCGAGCCGGCGGGGCCGCAGGTTGAGCGACTCCAGGATCTGCAGGCCGACCTTGACCTCCTCCACCGGCGGCGCCGAGAGCGAGACCCGGATGGTGTCGCCGATGCCCTTGGAGAGCAGCGCCCCGAATGCGGTGGCCGACTTGATGGTGCCCTGGAAGGCCGGGCCGGCCTCGGTGACGCCGAGGTGGAGCGGCCAGTCGCCGCTCTCGGCGAGCAGCTCGTAGGCACGCACCATGACCACTGGGTCGTTGTGCTTGACGGAGATCTTGAAGTCGTGGAAGTCGTGCTCCTCGAACAGCGACGCCTCCCACACCGCGCTCTCGACCAGCGCCTCGGGGGTGGCCTTGCCGTACTTCTCCAGCAGCCGCCTGTCCAGCGAGCCGGCGTTGACCCCGATCCGGATCGAGGTGCCGTGGTCCTTGGCCGCAGCCGCGATCTCCTTGACCTGGTCGTCGAACTTGCGGATGTTGCCCGGGTTGACGCGGACCGCGGCACAGCCGGCCTCGATGGCGGCGAAGACGTACTTCGGCTGGAAGTGGATGTCGGCGATCACCGGGATCTGGGAGTGCCTGGCGATCTCGGGCAGCGCGTCGGCGTCGTCCTGGGAGGGGCAGGCGACCCGGACGATGTCGCAGCCGGCCGCAGTGAGCTGGGCGATCTGCTGCAGGGTGGCGTTGACGTCGGAGGTGAGCGTGGTGGTCATCGACTGCACCGAGATCGGTGACTCGCTGCCGACGCCGACCTTGCCCACCCGGATCTGCCGCGTCCGGCGGCGGGGCGCGAGCACCGGCGGTGGCGCCGCCGGCATCCCGAGGGAGACTGCTGTCATATCAAGCAGGGTACTTCTCCCCGGCGACGACGGCCTCTTCCTCGGCGCCGCCTGGATCGGCGGCAACGCCGGCGCCGGGCGCTCCAGGTGGCCCGCACCACACCGTACCAGTGATCGGAGCAGGCTGGTCGGCTAGTCGGTCGACAGGTGGACCGGGACGACCAGGTCGCCGACGATCAGCACGACGCCCATGACCAGCAGCGCCGACCCGACGACATAGGCCACCGGCAGCAGCTTGGCGACGTCGACATAACCGGGATCGGGCAGGCGGCCCAGCCGGGCCAGCAGCCGTCGTACCGCCTCCCACAGCGCGCCGGCGATGTGGCCGCCGTCGAGCGGCAGCAGCGGCACGAAGTTGAACAGCCCGATGAACAGGTTGAAGCCGGCCACCAGGCTGACCAGGGCGGCCGCCTTGTCGCCGAGGGGGAAGTCCTCCGAGGCCGTCTCGCCGGCGATCCGGCCGCCGCCGACGATCGACACCGGGCCGTTGGGGTCGCGCTCCTTGACCCCGGCGATGGCCTCCGCGACTCCCCAGACCCGCACCGGCAGCTTCACCAGTGCCTCCACACTGTCGGCGACCATGCCGCCCATCTGACCCAGCGTGAAGAGCGGGCCGCCGCGGATGACCTGGACATGGGAGGTGGGGCTGACGCCCAGGAAGCCGACCTGGACCAGCGTCTCGTCGGTCTCGGAGGTCGGCCGCGCCTCGACGGTGGTGTTGGTGGTGGCGGTGTGCTCCACGCCGTCGCGGAGGTAGCCGATGGTGGCGGTGCCGTCCTGGTTGGCGCGCACCAGCTGGCGCAGCTGCTCCCAGCCGGAGATCGCGACGCCGTTGAACGAGGTGATCTCGTCACCGGGGAGCAGCCCGGCGATCTTGGCGGGCGATGCGGGGTCACTCGGCAGGCACTCGGTGCGGTGCTCGACGTAGGGGATGACGCAGGTGGTGACCTCGTCGAGCACCGGCCGGCCCTTGTCGGCGACGAGCTCGCGCAGACCGTAGCTGCCGAACAGGATGGCGAACAGCACGAAGGCGATGAGCAGGTTCACGCTCGGGCCGCCGGCCATGACGACGACCTTCTTCCACCAGCTCAGCTTGTAGAACAGCCGGTCCTCGTCCTCGGGCCGGATCGTCTCCCACTCCGCGGCCCGCGCGTCGGAGATGAGCTGGGTGAACAGCCCGGTGTTGGACTTGCGCACCTTCAGGGAGCCGTCGGCCTGCCGCTCACCGAGGCGGTCGGCGCCGGGCGGCAGCATCCCGACGATCTTGACGTAGCCACCCAGCGGGATCGCCTTGAGGCCGACCTCGGTCTCGCCGCGCTGCCTGGACCAGACCGTTGGCCCGAAGCCGATGAAGTACTGCGTCACCTTCCCGCCGAACGCCTTCGCCGGGATCAGGTGGCCCAGCTCGTGCAGGCCGATCGAGGCGAGGATGGCGAGGACGAAGAGCACCACGCCGACGAGGTAGAGCAGGGTGGTCATGAAGCCTCTATCAGTCGTTGTGCGGTCTCTCTGGCCCAGGCGTCGGCGGCGAGGACGTCGTCGACGGTGAGCGCCTCCGTCGAGGGTACGTCGGTCGCCTGATCGAGCACGGCAGCGACGGTGTCGACGATGCCGGTGAAGGGCAGCGCCTCGCGCCGGAAGGCGTCGACGGCCACCTCGTTGGCCGCGTTGTAGACCGCCGGGGCGGTGCCACCGCGGCGGCCGGCCGCCCGGGCCAGCGCCACCGCCGGGAACGCCTCGTCGTCGAGCGGGTGGAACTCCCAGGTGTTGACCAGCGACCAGTCGACGGGCGGTGCCGCATCGGGCACCCGGTCGGGCCAGTCCAGGCCCAGCGCGATCGGGATCAGCATCGTGGGCGGCGAGGCCTGCAGGATGGTGGAGCCGTCGACGAACTCCACCATCGAGTGGACCACGCTGGTGGGGTGGACGACGACCTCGATGGCGTCGAAGGGCACGCCGAAGAGCAGGTGCGCCTCGATCACCTCCAGCCCCTTGTTGACCAGGGTGGCGGAGTTGATGGTGATGACCGGGCCCATCGCCCAGGTCGGGTGGTTGAGCGCCTCGGCCGGCGTCACCGCGGCGAGCGAGGCCCGGCTGCGGCCGCGGAACGGTCCGCCGCTCGCGGTGAGCACGAGCCGCCGTACCTCGGCGGGAGAGCCGCTGCGCAGGCATTGCGCGATCGCCGAGTGCTCGGAGTCGACCGGCACGATCTGGTCCGGCGCGGCCCTCGAGAGCACCAGCGGGCCGCCCATGATGAGCGACTCCTTGTTGGCCAGTGCGAGGGTGTTGCCGGCCTCGAGCGCGGCCAGCGTCGGTCGTAGCCCGACGGCTCCGGTGATGCCGTTGAGCACCACGTCGCAGGCCATCGCCGCGGCCTCGACGCAGGCCTGCTCCCCCAGCCCGGAGAACCCCGGCCGGAGCTCGGCGACCTGCTGCTCGAACAGCTCCTTGTTGGCGCCCCCCGCGGTCAGCCCGACGACCCGGAACCTGTCGGGGTTGGCCCGGACCAGATCCAGCGCCTGGGTGCCGATCGAGCCGGTGGAGCCGAGGATGACGACATCGCGACGCTGCACCCCGACATTGTCGCAGCCGGTCGCGGAACGCAGGTGGCCCGCCGACCTGCGAGGTCGACGGGCCACCGTGCACGCGCTACGTGCTGCTGGTCACTCCGCGGCCGTGGCGTTCCAGGTGACCGTCAACGGGACGGAGTAGATGTAGTCGTCGAAGCCCGAGTCACCGGTGTAGAAGGCACCGAAGGTGTAGGTGCCCGACGGCAGGCCCTTGGTCTCGAAGTAGGTCTCGAACCCACGAGCGTCGTAGCTGAAGGTGCCGCCGTCGTCGATGCTGGCGAACGACGAGACGCGCAACGGGGAGTCGTAGCCACCGTCGGGATTCATGTCCTGGTAGAAGTCGACGTAGCTCCCGGGCTGGGCCGGGGCGCCCTTCCACTCGACCGATCCGGTGAGCTTGACCTGCGGGTAGAGGTCCTTCTGGACCGTGAAGGTGGTCGGGGTGATGTCGAGCTTGGAGGCCCAGACGCTGAAGGCCAGCGAACCCTTCTTCTTCCCGGACTTGGCCTTGATCTCGTAGGTGCCAGCGGGGAGGCCGAGCGGCACGTCCCAGGTGGCCTTGCCCTTCTTGATCTTGGCCTTGCCCTTGACGGTGCCGATGGAGAACTTGACCTTGCCCTTCTTGACGCCCTTGACCTTGGCGGTCACGGTGACGACCTTGGTGCCACCGGCGTGGTAGCCGTCGGCAGAGGCAGAGAGCTTGATGCCGCCCTTCTTGCCCTTCTTCTTGGCGAGGAGATCGCCGCTCTTGTCCGCCTGGGACACGGTGGACACACCAGCGGCCGACGCCTGGGAGCCGAGAACGAGCGTGGCCGAGGCCAGCCCGAGAGAGACAGCGGCCGCGAGGACGACCCGGGAGAGCAACTTCATGGTCAACACTTCCTAGTTCGACAGACTGACGGTCACCCCCTACCTTCCCCCGCTCAGCGGCCCGCCAAACCACCGGCTGCGGTTAATGTGGCGGGCATGACCGGCGGCCCCTCTCTCCCCCAGCACCGCAAGCTCGTCACCGCGATCCCCGGACCGGCCTCCTTGGAGCGGCTCGACCGCAAGAAGGCGCTGGTCGCCGACGGCGTCGGCACCACCCTCCCCGTCTTCGTCGCCGCCGCCGGCGGGGGCGTGCTGGTGGACGTCGACGGCAACAGTCTCATCGACCTCGGCTCGGGCATCGCCGTGACCACCGTGGGCAACGCCGCGCCGGCGGTCGTCGCGAGGGCGAGCGAGCAGCTGGCGGCCTTCACCCACACCTGCTTCATGATCACCCCCTACGACGGCTATGTGGACGTCTGCGCCGCGCTGGCGCGGCTGACGCCGGGGCACCATGCCAAGAAGTCGGCCCTGTTCAACTCCGGTGCCGAGGCGGTCGAGAACGCCGTGAAGATCGCCCGGGTCGCCACCGGTCGCGATGCGGTGGTCGTCTTCGACCACGCCTATCACGGTCGCACCAACCTGACGATGGCGATGACGGCCAAGAACATGCCGTACAAGAACGGCTTCGGGCCGTTCGCCGGCGAGGTCTACCGGGCACCGATGTCCTATCCGCTGCGCGACGGGCTCTCCGGAGCGGCGGCGGCCGCCCGTGCCGTCGACGTGATCGAGAAGCAGGTCGGCGCCGCCAACCTGGCCTGCGTCGTCATTGAGCCGATCCAGGGCGAGGGCGGCTTCGTGGTGCCGGCGGCCGGCTTCCTGCCGGCCCTGGCCTCATGGTGCCGCGAGAACGGCGTGGTCTTCGTCGCCGACGAGATCCAGGCGGGTTTCTGCCGGACCGGGGCGTGGTTCGCCTCCGAGGAGGAGGGCGTCGTACCCGACCTGATCACCACCGCCAAGGGCATCGCCGGCGGCCTGCCACTGGCCGCCGTCACCGGGCGCGCCGAGATCATGGACGCCGTCCACGGCGGTGGGCTGGGCGGCACCTACGGCGGCAATCCGGTGGCCTGCGCGGCGGCGCTCGGCGCCATCGAGGAGATGGAGAGCCACGACCTGGCCGGCCGCGCCCGTGAGATCGGAGCACTGATGCGGACCCGGCTCGACGCCCTCAAGATCGCCCACCCGGTCATCGCCGAGGTGCGCGGCCGCGGCGCCATGATGGCGATCGAGCTGACCACGCCGGGCACGCTGGAGCCCGACGCGGAGCGGACCGCCCGCGTCGCCGCCTACTGCCACGCCCAGGGCGTCGTGGTGCTCACCTGCGGCACCTGGGGCAACGTCTTCCGGTTCCTGCCGCCGCTCTCGATCAGCGACGAGCTGCTCCAGGAGGGGATGGACGTGGTGGCCGAGGCGTTCACCGCCACCGCCTGACCGCCACCCCGTGACCAGACGCAAACTGACACCCCAAACCCGCCGAGCAGGCTCAAACTGACACCAAGTCGGCGGTGACCGGACGCAAACTGACGCGGCCGGTCAGGCCGGGAGCTCCCGGAGCCTCATTCGCCGATATAGCTCATGACGTGCTTGATCCGGGTGTAGTCCTCCAAGCCGTAGAGGGAGAGGTCCTTGCCGTAGCCGGAGTGCTTGAAGCCGCCGTGCGGCATCTCGGAGACGTAGGGGATGTGGGTGTTGATCCACACCACCCCGAAGTCGAGCCGCTTGCTCACCCGCATCGCGGTGGCGTGGTCCTTGGTCCAGACGCTGGAGCCCAGGCCGTACTCCACACCGTTGGCCCAGCCGAGCGCCTCGGCCTCGTCGGCGAACCGCTGCACGGTGATGACCGGCCCGAAGATCTCGCTCTGGATCTGCTCGTCGTCCTGCTGGAGGCCGGCGAGCACGGTCGGCTGGTAGAAGTAGCCGCCCTCGCCGCCGGGGACGCTGGCGACGCCGCCGCCGGCCGCGACCGTGGCGTGGTCGGGCAACCGCTCGACCAGGCCCTTGACCCGGGCGAGCTGGTCGGGGTTGTTGAGGGCGCCGTAGAGGATGTCCTCGTCGTCGGGCAGGCCGGTCTTGGTGGCGCGGGCGGCCTCGGCGAGGGCGGCGACGAACTCGTCGTGGATGCCGGCCTGCACCAGCACGCGGGTGGCGGCGGTGCAGTCCTGGCCGGCGTTGAAGTAGCCACCCACCGAGATGCCCTCGACGGCCTTCTCGATGTCGGCGTCGTCGAAGACGATGACCGGCGCCTTGCCGCCGAGCTCGAGGTGGACCCGCTTGACGTCGAGCGCGGCGGTGCCGGCCACCTCCATGCCGGCCCGGACCGAGCCGGTGATGGCGACCATCTGCGGGGTCTTGTGGGCGACCAGCGCACGGCCGGTGTCGCGGTCGCCGGAGAGGACGTTGAGGACGCCCGGCGGCAGGAACTCCTGGGCCATCTCGGCGAAGGCGAGGCTGGAGGCCGGGGTGGTGTCGCTCGGCTTGAGTACGACGGTGTTGCCGGCCGCGAGCGCGGGCGCGATCTTCCACGACATCATCGCGAGCGGGTAGTTCCACGGAGTCACCTGGCCGACCACGCCGATCGGCTCGCGGCGGATCCAGGAGGTGTGGTCCTCCAGGTACTCCCCGGCGCTGCGGCCTTCCAGCACCCGGGCGGCCCCGGCGAAGAAGCGGAAGTGGTCGATGGTCGGCGGCAGCTCCTCGCTCAGCGTGAGCGCGAACGGCTTGCCGGTGTCCTTGACCTCGATCCGGGCGAACTCCTCGGCCCGCGCCTCGAACGCGTCGGCGAGCTTGAGCAGCGCCTCCGAGCGCTCGCGCGGCGTGGTCTCGCCCCAGGTCTCGAAGGCGTTCGCGGCGGCGGCGTAGGCCGCGTCGACGTCCTCAGCCGCCGACATCGGAGCCTGCGCGTAGACCTCGCCGGTGGCGGGGTCCACGACGTCGTACGTCGCGCCGCTCCTCGCCTCGACGAGCTCACCGTTGATGACGTTCTTGAAGGTCTGGTCAGCCATGTCCGCGAGCCTAGTGCGGCGATGAGTGATCAGGAAGCCCGTTCGCGGCAGTTTTCATCGGTCTTAACACCGCTGTGACAACGAAATCCGTAGAAAATGACGCTTTGAAGCGACGGATTCTTGCGTTTGCGCAGCTGGACAGCGACCATGGGAACATGAGCCTCGACTACGACGCCATGCAGCAGGCCGCCAAGGACCACCTCTGGATGCACTTCACCCGTCACTCGTCGTACACGGATGCCGACGTGCCGGTGATCGTGAAGGGCGAGGGTGCCTACATCTGGGACGCGAAGGGCAGAAGGTACCTCGACGGGCTCGCCGGGCTGTTCGTCAACCAGGTCGGCCACGGTCGCGCCGAGCTGGCCGAGGCCGCCGCGACGCAGGCTAAGGAGCTGGCCTTCCATCCGCTGTGGTCCTATGCCCACCCGACCGCGATCGAGCTCGCCCAGCGGCTCGCCGACGCGGCCCCGGGCAATCTCAACCGGGTCTTCTTCACCAGCGGTGGCGGTGAGGCCGTCGAGTCGGCCTGGAAGCTCGCCAAGAACTTCTTCAAGCTCACCGGCAAGCCGATGAAGCACAAGGTGATCAGCCGCCACATCGCCTACCACGGCACCACCCAGGGCGCGCTGTCGATCACCGGCATCCCGTTCCTCAAGCAGCAGTTCGAGCCGCTGGTGCCCTCGACCTTCCGGGTGCCCAACACGAACTCCTATCGTGCCGACGCCATCACCGGCGGCCTGATCGACGTCTCCGACGCTGCGTCGTTGGAGGCCTTCGGCCGCTGGGCCGCCGACCAGATCGAGGTGGCGATCCTCAACGAGGGCCCGGACACCGTCGCGGCGGTCTTCCTGGAGCCGGTCCAGAACGCCGGCGGCTGCTTCCCGCCGCCGCCCGGCTACTGGCAGCGGGTCCGCGAGATCTGCGATGCCTACGACGTGCTGCTGGTCTCCGACGAGGTCATCTGCGCCTACGGCCGGCTGGGCACCATGTTCGGCGGTCAGAAGTTCGGCTACGAGCCCGACATCGTCACCTCCGCCAAGGGGCTCACCTCCGGCTACGCCCCGCTCGGCGCGATGCTGACCTCCGACCGGCTGATGGAGCCGTTCCTGGCCGATGGCGCGATGTTCGCCCACGGCTACACCTTCGGCGGTCACCCGGTCTCGGCAGCGGTCGCGCTGGCCAACCTCGACATCTTCGAGCGGGAGCGGCTGCTGGAGCACGTCAGCGACAACGAGGCGGCCTTCCTGGCGACCCTGTCGCGGCTCAAGGACCTGCCCATCGTGGGCGACGTACGCGGCTCCGGCTACTTCTATGGCATCGAGCTCGTCAAGGACAAGGCGACCAAGGAGTCGTTCAGCGACGAGGAGTGCGAGCGCATCCTCTACGGCTACGTCTCCAAGGCGCTCTACGACGAGGGGCTCTACTGCCGCGCCGACGACCGCGGCGACCCGGTCATCCAGCTCTCCCCGCCGCTGATCGTCGGTCAGGCCGAGTTCGACGAGATGGAGCAGATCCTGCGCGTCGTACTCGAGAAGGCCTACACCCTCCTCTGACCCCCAGCATGGTGAGCAGACGCAAACTGACCTGCTCAACGCGGTGAGCAGGCGCAAACTGACGCCCTAAACCCGGTGACCGGTCCCAAACTGACACGGGTTATCCACAGCCGGTGATCTTGGTGGTGTGATCCTGCGACTGCCTGGGCAATCGGATGGTCATGACCGTCATCGCGCCCCGCCTCGCCGATCTGGACGTTTCGCTGCCGACTCGTGACCCGTTCACCGCCGACCAGGCCCGAGAGTCCGGAGTCTCCCTCCAGCAGTTGACCCGACTGACCCGGTCCGGGGTGCTGCGGCGACTGCTGCATCGTGTCTATGTCGCCAGTGACGTGCCCGACTCGATCGAGCTCCGGTGTCGCGCCGTGTCGCTGGCGCTCCCCCAGGACGCCTTCGTCTGTGACCGGACCGCTGCCTGGGTCTACGTCGGCTCCCGAGCGCTGGCCCCCAACGAGCATCTCAGCGTGCCACCGGTCAGCTGCTTCCGCGCCAGCGGTCGGCGGGCCCTGCGTGGCCGGCTGTCGGTGAGTGGGGAGCGCGCGGTCGTCGACGCCGACCTGCGCGAGTTCAACGGGCTGGTCCTGACCACCGAACTGCGCACCGCACTCGACCTGGGACGGCTCCAGCCCACCAGGGACATGCGGCTGTGGGGATTGGACAGCATGTTGGCGACCGGTGCCTTCACTCTCGACGAGCTGCTGCTCCAAGTGCCGCGCTTCAAGGGCGAGCGAGGGGTGGTGCTGCTCCGCGCCTTGGCGCCGCTTGCCGATCCGCGGTCGGAGTCGTTCGGCGAGTCAGCGCTGCGACTGCGGTGGTACGACGCCGGCCTGCCTCGCCCGCAGCTCCAGATTCCTATCGAGATCGATGGCGTCGAGGTTGCCCGCCTGGACATGGGGCTGCCGGAGTGGCTCTTCGCTGCGGAGTACGACGGCGAGCGCTGGCACAGCGACGATGACGACGTCGAGCACGACCAGACCCGACGAGGCTGGCTGAGGACGCAGCGGGACTGGTGGATCGAGGTGTTCCGCCGCGAGCACGTCTTCGGGCGCGGCCAGGACGCGGACCTGCGGTTGCGCCGTGCCGCGCACGAGGCCAGGGCGACCTTCGGCGCGCGCGTCTTCGTCATCTGAGCTCGCGGCGCATCACCCATCGCGGCTTCCCACCGAGCCGGCTCCCGGTCTCCGCCGCTCGCTGGAAGCCATGAGCCTCGAAGAGCGCCACCGTGCCGATGTAGCCGGAGATCGGGTCGACCCGATCCTCGCCCGCGTCGGCGGCGTAGCCCTCGATGACAGCGGCACCGTGTACCGAGGCGTGCTCGACGGCGCCCTCGAGCAGGTCGTGCATCAGCCCGCGCCGCCGGAAGCCGGCGCGCACCACGAAGCACACCACGGACCATGGATCCCCCTCGCCGACCACCGGGATGGTCCGCGACCGCATCAGTCGGCGGTACGACGACCGGGGAGCCACCGAGCACCACCCCGCCGGCTGCCCGTCGACGTAGGCCAGCACGCCGGGGCCCGGATCGGTCGAGCACTTGCGCCGCATGTAGTCGACCCGCTCCGCCATGTCGAGGCTGGCGCCGCAGCGGTAGGCGGTGCACCAACAGCCACGAATGCCCGTCTTGGGACCCACCACCGTCCGGAAGTCGTCGAACCTGCCCACCGCTGTCGCCACGTCGATTGCCACGGTCACAGGCTAGGAGCCAGGGAGGACGGTGACGGTCCGCGATCTCCGCGATGTCAGTTTGCGCCCGCTCACGCTGGTCTGGGTGTCAGTTTGGGGCTGCTCACGCTGGTTTGGGTGTCAGTTTGGGGCTGCTCACGAGTCAAAGCCCAGGCCGAGGCGGTCCAGGGTGCGGAGCCAGAGGTTACGCCTGCCGCCCCGGGCGTCGGCGCGCTCCAAAGAGCGGCGGGTGAGGCCGATGCCGACGAAGCGGGCGGGCTCGGGCGGGAACGGCAGCGGCCTGGTCCGCACCAGCTCCAGGGACGTCCGGTGCGTCTCCTCCCCGGAGAGCAGGTCGAGCATGACGTCGGCGCCGAACCGGGTGGCGGCCACCCCCAGGCCGGTGTAGCCCAGCGCGTAGGCCACCTGGCCGTCGTACGCGGTGCCGAAGAAGGGCGCGAACCGGGTGCAGGTGTCGATCACGCCCGCCCAGCGATGCGTGAACCGGAGCCCGGCCAGCTGCGGGAAGGTGTCGAAGAACTGCGCAGCCAGCAGGTCGTGGGTGCGGCCGGCGGTCTCCAACTCGGCGGCGATCTTGGAGCCGTAGAAGTAGACGGCGTCGTAGCCGCCCCACAGGATCCTGTTGTCGCGGGTGAGCCGGTAGTAGTGGAACAGGTTGGCCGCATCACCGATGCCCTCGCGACCCTCCCAGCCGATCGACTCCAGCTGCTCCGGCGACAGCGGCTCGGTCATCAGCACGTAGTCGTAGACCGGCACCGTCATCAGCGAGAGCCGGCGCAGCAGCGGCGGGAAGGCGTTGGTGCCGAGCGCGACCTGCCGGGCGCGGACCCAGCCGGACTCCGTCACCAGCCTCAGGCCGGCTGCGGCTCCGCCGCGATGGGACAGCGCGCCGCGCTGCAGCGAGGTCACCGTCGTGCCCTCGTGGATGGCGACGCCGAGGTCGAGACAGGCCCGCCGCAGCCCCCAGGCGAGCCGGGCCGGCTCCACCAGGGCGGTCTCGCCGGGCAGTTCCAGCGCGCCGAGGTAGGTGGGCGAGTGCACTCGGCTCTGGGCCTGCTCACGCTCGAGCAGCGCGTGCTCGACGCCGTGCTCGCGCAGCCGCTCCGAGAGGTCGGCCAGCTCGGCCAGCTGGTGCGGCTGGGTGGCGACGTTGAGCTCGCCCGCCATCCGCCAGTCGCAGTCGATGTCGTAGCGCGCCACCGTCGCGCCGATCGCCGAGAGGTTCTCGGCGCCCAGCCGGTCCAGGACGTCCAGCTCGCCTGGCCAGCGCTCCAGGCCGTTGCCGAAGCCGTGGGTCAGCGAGGCCGAGGCGAAGCCGCCGTTGCGGCCCGATGCCTGCTCGCCGCACTGGCACGCCTCCAGCACCATCACCGACCGGCCAGGGTCCCGCTCCTTCGCGCGCAGCGCGGTCCACAGCCCGGTGTAGCCGCCGCCGACCACGACCAGGTCCGCCTCTCCGGGGCCGACCAGCGGCGGCAGCGGGTCGGGTCGATCGGACTGCACCGCCGCGTCGAGCCAGTACGACGTCGTCCGGGCCTCGACGAGCGAGGGATGCATCAGCGCATCGCCAGCAGCTTCTGGCGTCGGCGGGAGCCGAGCTCGCCGGCCACGACCACGACGATGGCGATGAGGAACATCAGCGTGCCGACCACGTTGACCTGCATCGGCACGCCACGCTGGGCCGCACCCCAGACGAACATCGGGAAGGTGACGGTCTGGCCGGCGTTGAGGTTGGTGATGATGAAGTCGTCGAAGGAGAGGCTGAAGGAGAGCAGCGCCGCCGAGAGGATGCCGGGGAAGACCAGCGGGAAGGTCACTTTCCAGAAGGTCTGCCACTCGGTGGCGTAGAGGTCCATGGCCGCCTGCTCGAGATTGCCGTCGAGACCGGCCAACCGCGACTTGACGGTGACCACCACGAAGGAGAGGCAGAACATCACGTGGGCGATGAGGATGGTCCAGAAGCCCAGGTGGCCGCCGAAGCCGGTGGCGACGAAGAGCGCGAGCAGCGAGGAGCCCATCACGATCTCCGGGGAGGCCATCGGCAGGAACAGCACCAGGTTCATCGGCCCCCGGCCGGCGAAGCTGTGCCGCACCAGCGCGAACGCCGCCAGCGTGCCCAGCAGCGTGGCGACCACCGTCGCCAGCAGGCCGATCTCGATGCTGGTGACCACGGACTTGCACATGCCGTCGGGTGAGCAGGGGTGCAGCCAGTTGTCGAGGGTGAAGGACTGGAACCGGTAGAGGTTGCGGGCCTTGGAGCTGTCGTTGAACGACATCACCGCGACCACGATGTTCGGGATGTACATGTAGACGAGCACCAGCAGCCCGAGGATGAGGACCAGGTTCCTGCGCAGGAAGGACATCAGATCAGCTCCTCCGTGCCGGCCCTACGGATATAGCCGATCACCATGGCCACGATGATGATCATCAGGATCACCGACAGCGCCCCGGCGGCGGCGTAGTCGCCGGTGGTGGTGAACAGGCTCTGGATGACATTGCCGACCATCCGCTGGTTGGGACTGCCGAGCAGCTCGGCGTTGATGTAGTCACCGGCGGCCGGGATGAAGGTGAGCAGCGTGCCGCCCACGACGCCCGGCATCGACAGTGGCCAGGTGACCTTGAAGAAGCCCTTGACCGGGGAGGCGTAGAGGTCGCTGGCCGCCTCGATCAGCCGACCGTCGATCTTCTCCAGGCTGGTGTAGAGCGGCAGCACCATGAACGGCAGGAAGTTGTAGGTGATGCCGGCGATGACCGCGACCGGGGTGGCGAGCAGCCGGCCGTCCTCGCCGAGGACGTGGACGAACTGCAGCGCGTGGACGACCCAGCCCTCGTCGCCGAGGATCAGCTTCCAGGACAGCGTGCGGATCAGGAAGCTGGTGAAGAACGGCGCCACGACCAGCACCAGCATGAGGTTCTTCCAGCGACCTGCCTTGAAGGCGATGGCGTAGGCCAGCACATAGCCCAGCACCAGGCAGAAGAGGGTGGCCAGTGCGGCGTACCACAGCGAGCGCAGCAGCGGCCCCCAGTAGTCGGCGAGCGCGTGGCCGAAGTTGGCGAAGTGCCAGGTGACGTCGTAGCCGGTCAGGACCGATCCGTCGGGGTCGAAGAGCGAGGTGGCCAGCAGGGAGTAGAACGGGACGACGAAGAAGAGGCCGAGCCAGATCGCCGCCGGGAGGATCAGCCAGTACCCGGTGAGTCGGCGCCCCCTGACCTCCATCACTCCTCCTCGAGGCCGGCCTCGACGTCCTGGCTGGCGTCGAGGAGGAAGGCGAACTCGGGACGCCAGGAGACGTCCACCCTGGTGCCGGGCGGGATGATGCCGCGCCGGCCGGTGTTCTGCTCGAAGGCCAGCAGGTCCTGCCCCCAGGGCATCTTGACGACGTACTGCGTCGAGACGCCGATGAAGCTGGAGTCGATGACCACCGCGCCGGTCATGTGGTTGCCCGGGGCGTCGATGGGCTCGCCCTCGGGGGCGATGAGCACCTTCTCAGGCCGTACGCCGACCCAGCCCCGACCGGAGGTGGCGTGGGCTCGGGCCTCGGGGATGGACACGATCGTGCCCTGCATGTCGACCTTCACCACGCTCTGCCCTCCAGGAAGGGCTTCCTTGCCGACGATGGCGCCGCCGATCAGATTGGACTGGCCGAGGAAGTTGGCCACGAAGGTGGTCGCGGGGTTCTCGTAGAGCTCGGTCGGGCTGCCCATCTGCTCGATGAGGCCGCCGTTCATCACCGCGACGGTGTCGGCCATCGTCATGGCCTCCTCCTGGTCGTGGGTGACGTGGACGAAGGTCAGCCCGACCTCGGTCTGGATCCGCTTGAGCTCGAGTTGCATCTGCCGGCGCAGCTTGAGGTCGAGGGCGCCGAGCGGCTCGTCGAGCAACAGCACCTCGGGCCGGTTGATGATCGCCCGGGCGAGCGCGACCCGCTGCTGCTGGCCACCGGAGAGCTGCATCGGCTTCTTGGCCGCCTGGGTGGTCAGCTCGGTCAGCTCGAGGATCTCCCTGACCTGGACGTCGGTGTCCTTGACGCCGCGGCGACGCAGGCCGAAGGCGACGTTCTCGGCGATGCTCAGGTGCGGGAAGAGGGCGTAGTTCTGGAAGACGGTGTTGACCGGGCGCCGGTAGGGCTTCTCGAAGGTGATCTCGGTGTCGCCGAGCGCGATGGTGCCGGACGTCGGCACCTCCAGGCCAGCGACCATCCGCAACGTGGTGGTCTTGCCGCAGCCGGACGGGCCGAGCAGGGCGAAGAAGGAGCCTTGCGGCACCACCAGGTCCAGGCTCTTCACCGCGACGAAGCCGTTGGGGTATTCCTTGCGCAGGGCCGCGATGCGGAGGTCGCGCCCCGTGCCGTTAGCCACCTGAGACATCGGCGAACTCTCCTTCGTACTCGCGCATCTGGTACTCCTCGAGGGCCATGAAGGAATGGGTCGAGGCGAGGTAGTCCTCGGTGGGGAAGATCAGCGGGTTGTCGACCAGCTCGGGGTCGATCTCCTCCATCGCCTCGCGGGCGCCTTGCACCGGGCAGACGTACCACACATAGGCGGCCAGCCGGGCCGCGATCTCCGGCTCGTAGTAGTAGTCGATCCACTTCTCGGCGTTGGCCTGATGGGTGGCCAGGTTGGGGACGATCATGTTGTCCGCCCAGACCATCATCCCCTCCTCCGGTGGGAGGAAGACCAGGTTGTCGTCACCGGCCGCGGCCACGTCACCGGACCAGGCGACGCAGGCGGCGATATTGCCCGCGGCCAGGTCGTTGACGTATTCGTTGCCGGTGAAGGCCCGGATCTGGCCGCGGCTGCGGGCGGCGCGCAGCTTGTCCATCGCGCTCGCCCAGTCGTCGGAGGTGAAGTCGGCGGGGTCCTTGCCGGCGCTGAGCAGCATCAGCCCCATGGTGTCGCGCATCTCGGTGAGCATGGTGACCTTGCCGCGCAGGTCGTCGCGGGTCAGCAGCTCGTCCATGGTGCGGACCTCGCCGACCAGCGACTTGTTGTAGGCGATGCCGGTGAAGCCGCTCTGCCAGGGAGCCGAGTAGTCGCGATCGGGGTCCCACCCGACGCCGCGCAGCGAGGAGATCAGGTTGGCGTCGAGGTTGGGCACCTTCGACTTGTCGAGCTTCTGGATCCAGCCCATCTGGATCATCCGCGCTGCCATCCAGTCGGTGAGGACGAACATGTCGCGCTTGGTGGTCTGGCAGGCGCCGAGCTGGTTGACGACCTTGGCGAAGAACTCCACGTTGTCGTTGACGTCGGCCACGTAGGTGACGTCGATGCCGGTGGTCTGGGCGAACTCGGTCAGGGTGGAGACGTAGCCGTCGTCGTCCTCGTCGATGTACTCCGGCCAGTTGGAGACGACCAGCCGCAGGTCGCGCTCGGACTCGTCGGTCGCCTGGCAGGAGAGCGGATCCTGCTTGCGGTCGGGGGTGCCGAACAGCGGCAGCACGCCGATGCTCGCCAGACCGAAGGCGGCGGCACCACCGCCCTTCAGCAGGGTCCGGCGGCTGACTCCTCGGGAGCCCCCACCGGGCGGGGACGGGTTCGCCAACGTGCACCCCTTTCCGCGACCCCGGCCATCCGGCGGGGTTCCCGGATCGTGTCACGCCGTTGTGGGCTAGGACAAGGGAATCCGTCGGCGTGAAACATGAAAGCAACGACCTGCGTCGTTCTCAGCAGCCTGGACAGCCGGAATCCACAAGCCGACCCTTTGACGTGCCGCACCGCCACCGGTGACACTGGCGCGCATGGCACGTCCGCGAGACAGGTCCCCGGCCGCCCTCGACGAGGCCAGCTTGGCCATCATCGAGCAGCTGCAGCAGGACGGCCGGCGCTCCTACGCCGCGATCGGCAAGGTGGTGGGCCTCTCGGAGGCTGCGGTGCGGCAGCGGGTGCAGCGGCTCGCCGACTCGGGGGTGATCCAGGTCGTCGCCGTCACCGACCCGCTCCAGCTCGGCTTCGCCCGCCAGGCCATGGTCGGCGTCCGGGTCACCGGCCGGCTCGAGCCGGTGGCCGACGCGCTGGCCGAGCTGGACGAGGTGGACTACGTCGTCATCACCGCCGGCTCCTACGACCTGCTCGCCGAGGTGGTCTGCGAGAGCGACGAGCACCTGCTCGAGCTGATCTCCGACCAGATCCGCACCATTCCCGGGGTGGTCGCCACCGAGACCTTCATGTATCTGCGGCTGCGCAAGCAGACCTACTCCTGGGGTGTCCGCTGAGCCGGTACGACGGCCTCTCGCTGTGGCACGCCACGGCGGGGCCGTTGACGCCGCGACCGGCGCTGGCCTCGTCCCTCGCGGTCGACGTCGCGATCGTGGGCGCCGGCCTCACCGGCCTGTGGACCGCCTACTATCTCGCGGCCGCCCGCCCCGACCTGCGGATCGCGGTGGTCGAGAGGGAGATCGCCGGCTTCGGCGCCTCGGGACGCAATGGCGGCTGGGCCTCGGCCCTCTTCCCCGCCTCGCTTGCCACGCTCGCCCGGCTCAGCTCCCGGGAGGCGGCGCTCGCCCAGCATCAGGCGATGCGGGCCTCGGTCGACGAGGTGATCGCGGTGGCCGCCACGGAGGGCATCGACGCCGACATCGCCAAGGGCGGCACCGTGGTGCTGGCCCGGACCGGGCCGCAGCTGGCGCGGGCCCGCGCCGAGGTCGCGGAGGCGCGGTCCTGGGGGCGCGAGGACCTGACGCTGCTCTCCGAGGCCGAGGCCCGGGCGCGGCTCGACGCGGCCGGCACGCTGGGGGCGACGTACACCGCGGACTGCGCGGCGCTGCACCCGGCCAAGCTGGTGCGCGGCCTCGCCTCGGTCGTCGAGGGCCGCGGCGTGGCCATCTACGAGCAGACCCCCGCACTGGCGATCGCGCCGCATGCGGTCACGACGCCGGCCGGGACGATCACGGCCGACATCGTGGTCCGGGCGACCGAGGGCTACACCTCCTCGCTGCCCGGCCTGGAGCGGGCCCTGGTGCCGGTCTACTCCCTGATCATCGCCACCGCCCCGCTGCCCGCCTCGGTGTGGGCGGAGATCGGACTGGCGGAGCGGGAGACCTTCTCCGACCATCGCAACCTGATCGTCTACGGCCAGCGCACCGCCGACGATCGGCTCGTCTTCGGCGGCCGGGGCGCGCCGTACCACCTCGGCTCCTCGATCAGGCCCGGCTTCGATCGCGACGAGCGGGTCTTCGCCTCGCTCTACGCCACCCTGCTGGAGATGTTCCCGGTGCTGCGAGGCACCCGGGTCACCCACTCCTGGGGCGGTGCGCTGGGCATCCCGCGCGACTGGTGCGCCTCGGTCGGGCTCGACCCGACCACCGGGCTGGCCTGGGCAGGCGGGTACGTCGGCGACGGGGTCACCACCACCAACCTGGCCGGCCGGACGCTGCGTGACCTGATCCTGGGCCGCCCCTCCGAGCTCACCGCCCTCCCCTGGGTCGGTCACCGCTCCCCGCTCTGGGAGCCGGAGCCGCTGCGCTGGCTCGGCATCAACGCCGGGCTGCGGGCGATGAGCCTGGCCGATGCCGAGGAGACGATCACCGGCCGCCGCTCGATCGCGGCGCGGCTGATGGCGCCGCTGCTGGGCGGGCACTGAGCCGTGAAGCGGCGCAGAGGTCGAGTGGTCCTGGTGGAGTCGTTGGCCGAGCTCGATCGCCGGGTCGAGTGCGGGGTCAGGTCGTGGAGCGGCTGGCGGCTGCGGGCGCTCAACCTCACCGAACGTGGCGAACAGCTGCACCGGGCCGACGTCGCCGGCGCGACCTTCCTCGGCTGCCGGTTCGCGAATGGCGACGCGGACCGGGTCGAGGCCGAGGGCGCGCTGGTGCTGCCGACCATCAAGGGCGTCCCGGTCGACGTCTACCGAACGACGCTCTACACGCCGGAGGAGCTCTACGACGCCGGCGCTCCTCCGGGTCGCTGCCGCTATGCTGCGAGCCTCGACGCTCGCGCCTACGCCTGGTCGCAGCAGGTCGGCACGCCGGACGACACCCTGGCGCGGGCGCTGCACGACCACGCCGTGGACGAGGCGCTGGAGAGCTGGCGGCAGGGTCGCCGCATCGTCGGCGTGATGGGCGGGCACGCGCTGCGGCGCGGCAGCGAGGGGTACGCCGAGGCCGCCCTGCTGGGTGCCCGGCTCGGCGCCATCGCGGGCATCACCGTGGCGACCGGCGGCGGCCCGGGCGCGATGGAGGCGGCCAACCTCGGCGGCTACCTGGCGCGCCAGCCGGACGACACGCTGACCAAGGCGCTCGCCATGCTGGCCGCCGTGCCCTCCTACCGGCCCTCGGTCGGTGCCTGGGCCGATGCCGCCTTCGAGGTGCGCGCCACCTGGCCCGGCGAGGCGTCGCTCGGCATCCCCACCTGGCACTACGGCCACGAGCCGCCCAACGTCCTCGCCGGCGCGATCGCCAAGCTCTTCCGCAACTCGCTGCGCGAGGCGCTGCTGCTCCAGGTCTGCGACGGCGGCATCGTCTTCCTGCCGGGTGCTGCCGGGACGGTGCAGGAGGTCTTCCAGGACGCCTGCGAGAACTACTACGCCGACGCGTCCTCGGTCGCGCCGATGGTGCTCGTCGGCCGTCGCTACTGGACCGAGGAGCGCCCGGTCTGGCCGCTGCTGCAGTCGCTGGCGCAAGGCCGGGCGATGGCCGGGCACCTCCATCTGGTGGACTCCGTCGACGAGGCGGCAGCGGCGATCGCGGCCAGGTCGTGACCAGAGAACGATCCCCAGCGCCACCAGCAGGCGGACCGCCACCGCCGATCACTCTGCGGTCCGCTTGGTACCCTCCTGCTCTCTCTTGAGCCGATTCGATGCGGGAGTCCGGATGTCATTCGTCGAGAAGATCCGCGCGACGACCGCGTGCGCCGTCGTGGGCGCAGGCATGGTCCTCCTCGCTCCTGCACCGGCAGCGCGGGCCGCGGGGGTGTCGGATGCTCAGAACTATGCGGAGTACGCCCTCGCGAGTGGCACCGGGAGCTATGACAGCGTGACCTGCACCAGCGCCAACCGGGTGAACCACTCCTGGTCCACGAAGGGCACCGACGTGGCCTCCCTCGGCAGCAGCAGTGACGGCTCCAAGCAGCTCGTAGGTGTCAGCACTGGTGTCGTGGGTGCCTCGTTCACCTCCGACGGCACGCTGCAGACCACCAGTTCTCTGGACTGGGACGGAAGCAGAGGCGGCAGCATCGCCTTCCGCGGGAATGCCACCGTGCAGGTCACCGACCCGTCTCAGAAGTGCCAGGGGTACGGCGGCACGGAAGCCGACTACTACAAGGTGCTCGTCGCCGAGCGCAGCGCCAGCTTCACCATCACGGTGACGACCGAGGCGGCGTACCAGTGGGCCTACCTCGACGTGGACACCTACGCGGCAGACGGCAGCGCATCCTCGAAGAAGGACGTCTACGACTACGCGAAGACCATCACATCCGCCGGCCCCTCGGTGACCTACGGCACCACGATCCGCCTCGCCGCCGGCGAGGCGGTCACCTTCCGTGGGTCCAGCTCCGTGGAGGCGTTGGCCAGCTATGGGTACGGCGGCAACCCGGTGGTCTACTCGGGCAGCGAGCGCAACCAGCTGAACGGGGGCGCCACGGTGACCTACTCCCTGGCCCTCGACCCCGCGCCGGGCCAACAGAGCTCGCCGACCACGGGAAAGGCGGCCGACACCGCCGTCTATCCCACCACGCTGGGCTGCGGGACGAAGTCCTACACGTTCTCTCCGAAGAAGCCGAAGAAGCTGGCGAGCGTGCGCATCTACGCGAACGGCAAGAAGCTGAAGACGGTGCGCCATCCCAAGAAGGTGGTGCGGGTCAAGCTGCGCAAGACGAAGGCCACCAAGCTCACGTTCGTCTACACCTACAAGTCGGGGAAGAAGCGCACCGTCGTGAAGCACTACCGGGCCTGCTGACGATCGCGGGAGCGGGTGAAACGTCTCCCCGGGAGGGCGTTGAACGGGATCAGGTAGCGAGGGTCGTCCGGACGGACGCACACTCGGGTTTCGCGTTTTCATACCTCGACAATGCGGATGGCCAGCGGATCGAGGCGACGCCGCCACTCCCCTCCTCGCGCCCAGCTCCATGCGATCACGTCCGGCAGCGCAAGCAGCGGCTCCTCGTGCCGCTGGTGATGCACGTAGGTAGGACGCCGATGCGGTGGAACGGCCGACAGCAGGCGCCTGTCGAAGGGTTCCATGCTGGCATCTCGATCGAAGACCAGGTGCGCTTGGACGACGTCGACCTGCTCCAGCAGCGAGGTGAGCGCTCGTGCCCGCCGCTCATGCTCCTTACCGCTGCCACCGGATGCGTCCAAAACCCAGACGTCGACTGCCAGTGCCACGACTGCGTCGGCAATGACCTTCCGACGCGCCCCACCTTCCGCCTTCATGTGAAGCGAGCGCTGCCCGGGCATGACCAGAGTATTGACTGCCGCTCGAAGCTCACGAGCACGCTCGGCTCCGCGCTTCTTGGCGTCGTTCTGGAACAACGAGACCGCCTCTCGTGAGATCGGCTTGCCGGTGGGGTCGTACTGCTTGACCTGAACAGCCACACGCGGCGACCCCCGCCCTCTCTAGCGCCCCGGCAAATCGTCGCGAACTCGGTCCTGGGAGGACCGAGTTGCATTCGAACGCGTAGATGGCCTATGCGGCTAAGTACCGTCCAAGCGCCGACACAAACGCATCTCGCACATCGTCGGGACCCGCGAAAGCCCGCCCTCGTCCAATTTCAAGCGGACGCTTGAGGGGTACCAGGCCACCGTGCGCGTATCGGGAGGGCTTGCCGCGGAGCGGAACCGCAATGGTCTCTGTCAGCCAGTAATGGTTGCCGACATCGTCCTGGGAACGAAGCGTTGGCACATCCACCCTCCAACCCTTGATGCGAAGCCCGGCCGGTTTGTGAATCGGGTGTAGTCCGGCTTCCCGCGCGGCACCGACGAACTCTTGAGCGAAACGCTCAACAAACTTGATCCACTCAGAGTGTGAGCACATGCCGTTGTCTAGCTCTTGCTGACGACGCTCATACTCGGCCTTCTCGCGCTCGGCCTTCTCGTGGCGAAACCGCTCTGCGGCCGCCCCAGCTTCATCACGCATGGACACGTGTCCAGTGTATGCGCAGGTGTACCTTCTCACGCCAGTGACAACACGTAGACGCCTGCCACCGACAGTCAGTCCGCGTTCGCAGCCAACTGGCCACAGGCGGCGTCGATGTCGGAGCCGCGGGTGTCGCGCATGGTGGTGGAGATGCCGCGGGCGTTGAGGCGGCGCATGAACTCGTCCATGTCTGCCTCGCGGGAGCGGGTGAAACGGCTCCCCGGGACGGCGTTGAGCGGGATCAGGTTGACGTGCACCCAGCCCTGCCGCCGGCGGCCGCCGGCGCCATCCGGGACAGCGCCGTAGCCGTTGAGGACGTCGGCGAGCAGGTCGGCGCGCCAGGCCTGGTCGTTGATGTCGCGCATCATGGCGTATTCGATGGAGACGCGGCGCTTGGTGGTGCGGGCGTAATCCCAGGCCGCCTCGACGGTCTCGGCCACCGAAAAGCGCGTGTTGATCGGCACCAGCTCGTTGCGCAGCTCGTCGTCGGGGGCATGCAAGCTCAGCGCCAGCGTGACCGGGATGCCCTCCTCGGCGAGCTGCCGGATCCGCGGCACCAGGCCGACGGTGGAGACGGTGATCCCGCGCGCCGACATCCCGAGCCCTTCCGGGGCCGGGCTGGTGAGGCGTCGTACCGCGCCCACGACGGCCTTGTAGTTGGCCAGCGGCTCTCCCATGCCCATGAAGACCACATTGGAGACGCGACCCGGGCCGCCGGGCACCTCGCCGCGGGCGAGCGAGCGGGCGCCGGCGACGACCTGCTCGACGATCTCGGCGGTGCTCATGTTGCGCTGCAGGCCGCCCTGGCCGGTGGCGCAGAACGGGCAGGCCATCCCGCAGCCGGCCTGGGAGGAGACGCACATGGTGACCCGGTCGGGGTAGCGCATGAGCACCGACTCGACCAGCGCTGCGTCGAAGAGCCGCCACAGCGTCTTGCGGGTGGTGCCGCGGTCGGCCTCGAGGGTGCGGATCGGGTCGATCAGCCGGGGCAGGAAGCCCGCGACCAGCTCGGCTCGCTGCGCGGCCGGCAGGTCGGTCATCTGCTCCGGGTCGTCGACGAGGCGCTCGAAGTAGTGGGTCGAGAGCTGCTTGGCCCGGAAGGCAGGAAGGCCCAGCTCCTTGGCGGCGTCCTGTCGCTCGGCGAGGGTGAGGTCGGCGAGGTGCCGCGGCGGCTTGGCGCGGCCGCGCGGCGGGGTCAGGACGAGGGGAAGCGGCTCCATTGCGTCGATTCTCCCATCCGCCGGGCCGGCGCCCTAACCGGCGAGGGCCCCGGAGTCGAAAGACTCCGGGGCCCTGCCAGGTGCTGCGTCAGAGCTTCTCGAGCTGCTTCTTCAGCTTCTTGACCTTCTTCCGGAGCTTCTTCACCTTCGCGGTGTGGTGCTTCTTCTTGGCCTTCTTGATCTTGGCCTTGATCTTCTTGATCTGCGCCTTGATCTGGGCGGCCTTGTCGACGGCCGGCGGGGTGACGACCGGCGCCTTCGGCCCGATCAGGGTGAAGTTGTCGATGACGGCACCTGGCGTCTGCAGGTGGTCCTTCTCGGAGGCGTACGCCGGCCGCTGGTCGCCCAGAGCACACAGCTCGGTGTCGCCGTAGGTGGTGCCATCGGCCTTCGTCCGCTGGCCCGACTTGTTGTAGCGGACCGCGGAGTTGGTCAGGTCGGCGCAGGTGCCGGTCGACAGGTCGGTGACGACCAGGTCGGTGCCCTTGACCTCGACCTTGATGTACGACGGCACGTACTGCTGGCTCTCCACCGAGTTGGCGTAGTGGCGGGCCTGGTTGGCGTCGTTCTTGGCGTCGGGGAACTGGGTGTCGGCCGGATAGTCCGAGCGCTCCGCGGTGTCCGGAACGGTCAGGTCGTAGAACTTCGAGCCCGAGGCGGAGTTGGCGGTCACGTAGATGACCCCGCCAGGGCCGGGCTCGACGGTGGTGGCGCCGGGCTGCTCGGCCGAGTTCGCCTTCTGGCCGTTCTTCAACTCATAGCTGCGGGAGTAGGCGTGGTCGTGGCCCTGCAGCACCAGATCGACGCCGAGGTTGGAGAACTCCGTGGTGAAGTCGGCGGCGCGCTGCTTGTTGTCGGCGTCGTTGGCGTGGTCGGCGGGCGAGTAGATCGCGTGGTGGTAGACCAGCACCTGCCACTTGGTGCCCGCGCCGTAGTTCTTGATGACGTCGGAGACGTAGGCGACGTGGGCGGCGTCCGAGCCGTTGTCGTAGGCGTTGGAGTTCAGGTCGATGAACAGCACCTCCTTGTACTTGAACCAGTAGTCGCCGCCGGGACGCAGCGTCGGGTCACCGTTGAAGAACGCCGAGTCGCTGTCGAGGTTCGGCGGGAAGAAGTGCTGGTGGTAGGCACGACCGGCCGCGGCACCCGATCCGTTGACGGTCCAGCTACCCTCGTGGTTGCCGATGGTCGGCGCCCAGGTGTACTCCTTGAGCACCGGGCTGATGGTGGCGGCCTCGGCCAGTTCGCTGGCCGGATCGGCGTCCGGGTCGGCCCAGTTGCGCCAGTCCCACTCGTTGTTGGCCGACTCGACCTGGTCACCGCCCGAGACGAGCAACTCGGTATCGCCGTCGTGATCGGCGAGGTACTTCAGCGTCTGCGCCCAGCCCTGGCCGTCGTTGTGGGAGTAGCCCGAGGAGCCGATCTGCGGGTCGCCGAAGAAGGCGAACTTGAAGTCCGGGCTCGCGGTGCCGGTGGAGAAGGTGTAGGTGTCGGACCAGGCGGTGCCGTCGGTGGCGCCCACCCGGTAGGTGTAGGTCGCGCCGACCTCGAGGTTGTGCAACTCGACGTGCGAGTTGTAGTAGCCCTCTTGCTTGGTCGGCGAGGCGGTCGACCCGTCGTCGTTCTTGCGGGAGTCGACGTCGGAAGTGTCGGCGATGGTGTTGGCTGTCGTGGTCGCCGCGATCTTCTTCGCGGTGGTCTCCTCGAAGGTCGCCCCCTTCGAGATCTGGAGCTGCTGGGCAGCGCCCGACGGGAAATACCACGAGATGACCTTGTCGGTCTGCGTGGCGCCGACGCCGAGGATGACGTCGATCGGCTCATCGCCAGCAGCGTTGGCCTGCGTCAGCCCGAAGACGGTCAGACCGGCGGCCACGGTCGCAGCGCCGGCGCCGAGGGCGATGGCCCGGCGCATCGCCGGCAACTTGTTCAACTTCATGAAGGTCCCTTCACCGAGTGCACCATGGAAGAACTGGTCTCCCCGAACCTCCCCGAGGTCGGTGAACCCTCGGCAAACCGCACGCGACGCTACGGCCGCTCGATTCTCAACACTTTCTCAGCCGAGGATGCGCTGGAAGAACCAGACCAGTCCCGCGATCGACACCCCGACGGCGACCAGGCCGGTCAGCCATCTGGCGAGCCCGGGCGCGGTACGACGCAGCAGCACCAGGATCGGGAACACCACCGCGATCAAGGCCAGCTGCACGGTCTCGATGCCGACGTTGAAGACGACCAGCGACCACAGCAGCGACCACGACCAGGCGTAGTCGATGCCCAGCGCCCCGGCGAAGCCCAGTCCGTGCACCAGCCCGAAGCAGAACACCACCGCCAGCCGCGACCAGCCCGCCCGGTCGAGCGCGAAGTGGCTGGTGCTGGTCGTGTCCAGGTCGAGCACGCGGTCGCGTCGTCGCCACAGCAGCCAGAGGTACCAGGCCGCCGTCGCCGCGATGGAGAGCGCGATCAGCGGCTCGACGATCCCGGAGGAGACGTGGACGAGGCCGAAGGCGGCCAGCACCAGCGTGGTGGAGTGCGCCAGGGTGAACATCGAGGCGGCCAGCACCACCTCGCGCAGCCGGCGGGAGCCGACGATGAGCGCGGTCAGGAAGAGCAGGTGGTCGAGACCGGTGAGCAGGTGCTCGACACCGAGCCGGTAGAACTCCCAGAACCGCCGCTCCCAGGACTGCTTGGTCGAGAAGGACTCGTTGCTCGCGTCCAGGGCTGCGCTGCCGGTGCGGTCGTCCAGCTCGTAGGTGACGATGGTCTTCGCGTCCCGGACGTAGCCCTCGGAGTCGGGGAACAGTGAGGAGCCGATGACATGGCCCTGGCGCAGCACCTCGGCGTCCTCGTCGTGCGGGCAGGCGTAGTCGAGCGTGATCGTCGCGTAGGGGACGCCCTGGTCCTGGTTGAGCGCGACCGAGAGGTCCGGCTCGAGCGTCGCGGTGCAGTCGTGCCCGCCGTACGTCACGCTGAACCGCTGGGTGACATAGGCCAGCAGCGAGTCCCGATGGTCGGCGATCGCCTGCTCCATGCCCGGATAGTCGGCGTCCTCCCAGGCGGGCTGGCCCTGCTGGTAGAACGGGTCGTCGCCCTGGGTGTCAGCCACCGAGACCAGCATCAGGTCGTACTCGAGGCCGAGCTCGGCCCTGACGTGGTCGGCCCGCGGGGCCGTGACGTCGACATAGGTGACGGTGGTGAAGCCGTGTGCCTGAGCCGGCTGGCAGGTCATGAGGAGGGGGGGTGAGAGCCGCAGCGGCGAGCAGGGCGGCGCCGGCCTTCCGGCACCAGTCGAGCGAGAACATCGCATCTCCTGTGTGGGGTGGTCGGGCGCAGAGTTTCGTGATGGTCTGAACGAAGGACGAACACCCGCCCAACACCAGCCGAACCGGCCACGTAGGCACCCGGCCGTGCCGTGATCGCGGTCGACCGGTCGGGTACAACTACCTCGTGTCCTTCCGCCGCCGCGTCCTCTCGGCCCTTCCAGCGGTGGCCCTCACCGCGCTCGTCTCGGCCGGCTGTGGTCTGCTCGGCGACGACGACCCGCACCCCGGCTTCGTCCCGGTGCCGCAGGCGGAGGGCTCACTCAAGCCGGGCTTCTGGAACCCGAGCGACCCGCCGACGCCGGAGGCCACTCTGACGCCCTCGCCGGGCTCCTGGGAGGACATGCGCCCCAAGCCGGGCTACCGGGTCGCGCTGGTGGTCGACGGGGTCTCGTCGACCACCAGCGCCGAAACGACGGCACTCCGCGCCGGGGTCACCTCCTGGGCGGAGTCGGTCGAGGCCGAGGTGACCGAGTTCGTGGTCACCGAGCACGACGGGTACGTCGTACAGATCCAGGGCGCGATCGACGCCGAGCCCGACCTCGTCATCAGCGTCGGCGACGGACTGGTCGATCCGATGGCGCTGGTGACGGCCAGCAACCTGGAGACCGAGTTCCTCATCGTGGGGGCCGAGATCGCGGAGCCCACCGAGAACGTCACCGCCGCGGACTGGACCGGCGCGGCATTTCGAGGCGAGGGCCTGGGGAAGCCGGACTCCTACGATCCGACGTCCTTCACTCCCGAGCGGATCGGCCGTGCCGTGCGGGCCGGCGTGGCGGCGGTGCTCCACAGCATCACCGGGATCGTGGTGTGGGTGGACTAGTAGGCTGTCGCGGCTAAAGCGCGTGGTAGCGCGGTGTCCGGGTGCGTGCCTCGCAAGGTGCCGGCGCGAAGGCAGGCTGGTGGCCTGTCGAGCGTCGGCAACGCCGCGAGGTGCGTGCCCGGGCGCCGCGATAGCAGCGAATTAGCCGCGACAGCCTACTAGGAGATGGCGACCATGATCTGGAGCACGACCCAGCCGACGCCGAGGACCACGACGGCGGTGGCCGCCATGCCGAGCGCGAAGTAGAGGCCGAAGCGGCGGCTGTGGTGCCGGGCGACCAGCGCGATCGGCACGACCAGCGCCAGCAGCACCAGCGGGAACAGGTCCTGCACGGTGTGGCGCGGCAGCGTCGCCTCAAGCAGGCCGGCGAAGAGGGCCGGCACCAGCAGCACGAAGGCCAGGCCGGAGAAGAAGCCGGTCAGCGGGGTGAAGACCGGGTGCTCGCGGTGCCACCAATCGGGGCCGTGGTCGGCACCGGGACTGACCACGGCGGTATGGGAGAGGGCCGGCTTCACGTCGTACTCCTCGTCGTTGAGGAACGCTGTCGGTGACCGACTCTACGCCTCGGCGGCGCCGAAAGCGCGCTGGACAGCGCGAAGCGACTAGAAGACCGCGTAGTGGAGCAGCAGCCAGATCGGGGCGATGGTAGCGAGCAGCGAGTCGAGCCGGTCCATGATGCCGCCGTGGCCGGGGATGATCTGGCTCATGTCCTTGACACCGAGGTCACGCTTGATGACCGACTCGCACAGGTCGCCGAGCGTGGCCATGACCACCGCGATCGCGCCGAGGGCGACCCCGACCCACCAGTCGCCGTCGAGCAGCAGGACGACCAGGAGCACGCCGGCGACGATGGTGAAGAGCACCGAGCCGGCGAAGCCCTCCCAGGTCTTCTTCGGCGAGATGACCGGGGCCATCTTGTGCTTCCCGAACAGCACGCCGGCGTGGTAGCCGCCGATGTCGGAGGCGATGGTGACCAGGACGAAGGTGATGATGCCCTTGACGCCGTCGTCGATGCCGGTCTGCCTCCAGTCGCCGCCCTCGGCGAGCATGAGCGCGACGAAGGAGCCGAGGAACGGCAGGTAGACGAGGGTGAAGACCGAGGCGGTGGCGTTCTTGACGTAGCCGTCGACGCCGCGGCGCAGCAGCCAGAGCATGGTCACCAGGGCGGTGACGGCGGTGGCGGTCACCAGGGCGTCGGTGCCCCAGAGGTAGGCGACCAGCACCATCACGACGCCGCCGGCCATCAGCGGCTGCTCGGGCACGTCGATGCCCTTGGCGAGCAGGCCCTTGTGCAGCTCCCACACCGCGAGTACGACGGCGACGGCGACGATCAGCATGAACGCCGTCTTCCACAGCAGCAGCGAGAGGGCCACGGCCGCGAGGATGACGACCGCCGAGATGATCGCCGCCTTGAGATCGCGGCCGGCCCGGCCGTGGTCCTGCTTCGGCGCGGCGGCCGCTTGGTTGTCGGTCATGGGGAGAGGCGAGGTCAGACCTCGAGCAGCTCGGCTTCCTTGTGCTTGAGAAGGTCGTCGATGACGTCGGTGTGCTTCTTGGTGAGGGCATCGAGTCGCTTCTCGGCGCCGGTGACGTCGTCCTTGCCGACCTCGCCGTCCTTCTCGAGTCGCTCCAGGCTCTGCTTGGCCTTCTGCCGCACCTGGCGCACCGCGACGCGGCCGCCCTCGGCCTTCTCGCGGGCCTGCTTGATGTAGTCCTTGCGCCGCTCCTCGGTCAGCTCCGGGAACACCGCGCGGAGCACCTTGCCGTCGTTGGACGGGTTGACGCCGAGGTCGGAGTCGCGGATGGCCTTCTCGATGTTGGGCATGGAGGAGATGTCGAACGGCGCGATGGTGATGACCCGAGGCTCGGGGCTGGTGAAGGTCGCCAGCTGCTGGATCGGCGTCGGCGAGCCGTAGTAGTCGACGAGCAGCTTGTTGAAGACCGACGGCGTCACCCGGCCGGCTCGGATGGTCGCGAACTCCTCACGGGTCGCCTCGACGGACTTGCCCATCTTGTCGTCGGCCTCGTTGAGGATGTCGTTGATCACCGCAATGCTCCTGTGTCGTTCCTACGTCGTCAGCTGGCGCTGACGAGCGTGCCAATCTTCTCACCCTGCACGACGCGACCGATGTTGCCGGGGGTGGAGAGGTTGAAGAAGACCATGTCCATCTTGTTGTCGCGCGCCATGCTGATGCCGGTCGCGTCGGCGACCTTGAGGTCGCGGGTGAGGTAGTCGTCGTAGCTCAGCGTGTCGAACATGACCGCGTCCGGGTTGGTCTTGGGATCGGAGTCGTAGACCCCGTCGACGCCTTGCTTTCCCATCAGGATGACCTGGCAGCGGGTCTCCAGGGCCCGCTGCGCGGCCACGGTGTCGGTGGAGAAGAACGGCATCCCGGCACCGGCGCCGAAGATGACAACGCGACCCTTCTCCATGTGGCGGATCGCCCGCCGGGGGATGTAGGGCTCGGCGACCTGGCCCATCGTGATGGCAGTCTGCACCCGGGTCTCGACGCCGTGCTTCTCGATCAGGTCCTGCAGCGCCAGGCAGTTCATCACCGTGCCGAGCATCCCCATGTAGTCGGCGCGGGCGCGCTCCATGCCGCGCTGCTGCAGCTCGGCGCCTCGGAAGAAGTTGCCGCCGCCGACCACGATGGCGACCTGTACCCCGGACTTGGCCACCTCGGCGACCTCGCCGGCGATCCGGTTGATCACGTCGAGGTCGAGGCCGACCTCGCCGCCGCCGAAGACCTCACCGGAGAGCTTGAGCAGCACTCGCTGGTACGCCGTCACGCCGTTGCCTCCCTGTCGTGATGTGTGAAGGCCGGTCCGACGAATCTCGTCGAACCGGCCTTCATCATGAGTCAGAACCTATCGGGTTTCTGACGTGTTCGGTGCGTGCCCTGGCAAGACGGAGACCCGAAGGCGGCCTTGGAGCGAAGCGGGCCGTCGAGGGCCGACAACGCAGCCAGGGTGCGTGCCGAGCGCGTCAGGCTCCGACCTCGAAGCGGGCGAACCGCTTAACCGTCGTGTTGGCGGCGTCGAGCACCTGCTTGACCGACTTCTTCGGCTCGAAGACCGACTCCTGGTCGAGCAGCACGATCTCCTTGAAGAAGGCGCCGATGCGGCCCTCGACGATCTTGGCGACGGCAGCCTCGGGCTTGCCCTCCTCCAGCGTCTTCTTGGTGAGCACGTCCTTCTCCTTGGCGACGACGTCCGCGGGGACCTCGTCGGAGGTGAGGAACTGCGCCTTGAGGGCGGCGGCCTGCTGGGCGGCCTGCTTGGCGGCAGCCTCCTCGCCGTCGTACTCGACGAGGACCCCCAGGGTCGGCGGCAGGTCGGAGGCCTTCTTGTGGAGGTAGACGGTGGTGGTGCCGTCGAAGTAGGCGACCTGGCCGAGCTCGATCTTCTCGCCGATGGTGCGGGCGAGCTCCTCGACGGTCTCACCGACCGTGGTGGTGCCGAGGGAGACGGCCTTGAGGGCCTCGACGTCGCCGACCTTGTGCTCGTCGGCGGCCTTGGCGATCGCGTTGGCGGCGTCGATGAACGCCTGGTTCTTGGCGACGAAGTCGGTCTCGGCCTTGAGGCTGATCAGGGCGTTGCCCGAGGCGGCCACGAGGCCCGCGGAGGCCTCACGCTCGGCAGCGCGGGCGGCGGCCTTGGCGGCGCCCTTGACGCGGAGCAGCTCGACGGCCTTGTCGAAGTCGCCGTCGGTCTCGTCGAGCGCCTTCTTGCAGTCCATCATGCCGGCCTGCGTCAGCTCACGGAGCTTCTTGACGTCGGCAGCGGTGTAAGCCATGTGTCTTCCTTCGGTGCGTCGGTGGGCGGGAACTCAGGCCTGGGCCGGGGCCTCGACCGCCGGGGCCTCCTCGGCGGCGGCCTCGGTGCTGTCCTCGGCGGCGGCCTCCGTGCTCGCTTCGGCGCTCGTGTCCGTGCTCGCCTCGGCGCTCGGCGCGGTGGCCTCCGCCGGAGCCTCGGTCACCGGAGCCTCGGTCGCCGGGGTCTCGGTCACCGGGGCCTCGGCGCTGCTGGTCTCGAGCAGCTCGCGCTCCCACTCCGCCAGCGGCTCGGCCTCGGCGCCACCGGCCTCGGCGCCCTCGCCCGACTTGGCGCCGGAGCGGGCGATCAGGCCGTCGGCGACGGCGTCGGCGACCACGCGGGTCAGCAGGCCGACGGCGCGGATCGCGTCGTCGTTGCCCGGGATCGGGAAGTCGACCTCGTCGGGGTCGCAGTTGGTGTCCAGGATGCCGATGACCGGGATCTTGAGCTTGCGGGCCTCCTCGACGGCGAGGTGCTCCTTCTTGGTGTCGACGATCCAGACAGCGGCCGGGGTGCGACCGAGGTCGCGCAGACCGCCGAGGGTCTTCTCCAGCTTGTCCTTCTCGCGCTTGAGCTGGAGGAGCTCCTTCTTGGTGCGGCCGGAGCCGGCGACGTCGTCGAAGTTGATCTCCTCGAGCTCCTTGAGGCGGTTGATCCGCTGGTGCACGGTGGAGAAGTTGGTAAGCATTCCGCCCAGCCAGCGCTGGTTGACGTAGGGCATACCGACGCGGGTCGCCTGCTCGGCGATGGCCTCCTGGGCCTGCTTCTTGGTGCCGACGAAGAGGATGACGCCGCCCTTGGCGACGGTCTCCTTGATGAAGGCGTAGCTACGGTCGATGTACTGCAGCGACTGCTGCAGGTCGATGACGTAGGTGCCGTTGCGCTCGGTGAGGATGAAGCGCTTCATCTTCGGGTTCCAGCGACGGGTCTGGTGCCCGAAGTGGACGCCGCTCTCGAGGAGCTGGCGCATGGTCACGACTGCCATGATGTTGTTCTCCTGTTTTTCCAGTTGCCTGCACTGTTCGTGCCCTGGCGCTCACACGCAGCCCGACCCAACGCTGTGGGACTGGGGGCTGCGCCCGCGGGCGGTCGGCTCTCCGGAGGAGAGACGTCGCGGTCGGTGGGCGCGCGTAGTCAACCCGGGGTCGGGTTGCTTCCCCCAGCGTAGTCATCCACACCTCCCCACACCAATCGCCGAGTCGGCAGAAGTGCAGGTCTCAGAGCGCGTAGTCGGCAGAAGTGCGGGTCGCCGGGCCGAATTCTGTCCACAGGCGCACCTCGCGCGCGACTTCTCCACAGGCGGTACGTCGTCAGGTTGGCGCGCCCCTGCACGGGGGAGGTGATTGGTCATGGGTCTCATAACTCTCGTCACCGCCCTCCTGAGCCGGCTCCCCGGCCGTCTGCTCGTCATCCTGCTCACCGGGCTCGTGCTGGCTCCCGGCCCGGTGTCCGGGGCTGCCGGGGAGCCGGCTCAGGAGGGCGTGTGGCCGCTCTCCCCCACGCCGAGCGTGGTCCGGGGGTTCGACCCGCCCGATCGGCCGTGGCTGGCGGGGCATCGCGGCGTGGACCTGCTCGGCCGGGTCGGCCAGCCGGTGCTGGCGGCGCTGCCGGGCACGGTGAGCTTCGCCGGCCCGCTGGCCGGACGTGGCGTGGTCGTCGTCGACCACGGCGCCACTCGGACCACCTACGAGCCGGTGTCGGCGACGGTGGCGGTCGGCGATCCCGTCGCCGCCGGCCAGCGGCTCGGCAGCCTCGATCTCGCCGGATCTCACTGTCTGCCGGCCGCCTGCCTGCATCTCGGGCTCATCCGCAACGCCGATGACGTCTATCTGGACCCGCTCACTCTCTTCGGGCCCCGGCCGGTCCGGCTGCTGCCGCTGTGGCGCGACGAGCCGGCAGCGCCGAGCACCGGTGGGCTCTCCGGCGTGCCCGCCGACACTCGGGCCCCTCTCCGCCCGTCGTACGCCCGCTGGCTGGCGCCGTTGCAGAAGCTGCGCCTCATCCTCGAGCGGTGAGACGTCTCGCGGAGGCCTCGCTTCGAGGGCCATTCCCCGAGGGTCATTCCGGGCGACACGCCGCGACTACGGCGTGTCGGGGCACGGGAGCCCTCAGTCGTGGCCCCGGCATTCCCGAGAGTCGTCAGGCGCGGGGGTGGGCCTGACGGTAGGCGCGTCGAAGTCGGTCGCTGCTGACGTGCGTGTAGAGCTGGGTCGTCGCCAGCGAGGCGTGGCCGAGCAGCTCCTGGACAGAGCGGAGGTCGGCGCCGCCCTCGAGGAGATGGGTGGCGGCGGTGTGGCGCAGGCCGTGCGGGCCGATGTCCGGAGCGCCGGGCACGTCGGCGATGCGCCGGTGCACCAGGGTGCGGACCGCACGCTGGTCGATGCGGCCGCCACGGGCGCCGAGGAAGAGCGCCGGCCCGCTCGCTGCCCCGGTCAGTCCTGGCCGGCCGCGGACCAGCCAGGCGTCGAGCGCCCGCTCCGCCGGTCCGCCGTAGGGCACGGTTCGCTCCTTGCGGCCCTTGCCGAGCACCCTGACGACGCGACGGTCACGATCGACGTCGTCGATGTCGAGACCGACCAACTCGCCGACCCGGATGCCCGTCGCGTACAGCAGCTCCAGCATCGCGACATCGCGCAGGCCGATCGGCGACCCGTCGTCGGCGAGCTCGGCGGCCGCCTGGATGAGGGTGTCGGCCTCGTCGACCCGTAGCACCGGCGGGAGGGTGCGGTGCGCCCTGGGTGAGCCGAGGCCCGCGCCCATGTCGGTCGCGGTGCGGCCGGTGCGAGCAAGCCAGGCGGTGAAGACCCGCGCCGCCGTGGCACGCCGGGCGAGGGTGGTGCGTGCGCGCCCCATGGTCTGCTGCTTGGCGAGCCAACTGCGCAGCGTCCGCAGGTCGAGGTCGGTGATCTCGGTGAGGCCGAGCCGGCCGGCATGGTCGAGCAGCCCGGCAATGTCGCCGAGGTAGGCGCGCACGCTGTGATCGGTGAGGTCGCGCTCGGAGCGCAGATGGCGCTCGTAGTCGCCGAGCAGCCGCGCGAAGGACTCCGGCATCGCCTCAGGAGTCACATCTGTCACAGGCTTGAGTGTAGAGCGGTCTACCGGCCGGGGGCGTCATCCGGCGCGGGCGAGGGGCGTCAGCCGCCAGCCGGTGTCGAGGTAGACCACCAGCCCCGCCTGCTCCAGCTGGTCCAGACCACGCCGGGTCTCGACGATGCCGAGCCCCGCGGTGCGAGCGATATCGCCGGTCGGCGCCGGGACCCCGATCGGGACCGCATCGAGGACCTGTTGTTGACGGATGGTGAGCCGGTCGCGGCGTCGTTGCGGCGCCCGCTTCGGGGTGATCAGGTGCTCCCCCGGCCGGGCGACCGCCTCCAGCACCTCCTCCCCGGAGGTGACCAGGCCCGCCGCGCCGCTGCGGACCAGTTCGTGGACGCCCTCGGAGCGGGCGCTGGTCACCGGGCCAGGCACACCGAGCACGGGCCGGTGCAGCCGACCGGTCCAGTTGGCGGTGTTGAGTGCGCCGGACCGCGACGCCGCCTCGACGACCACCGTCCCGCGGGCGAGCGCCGCGATGAGACGGTTGCGGGCCAGGAAGCGGATCCGGGAAGGGGCACACCCGGGAGCCAGCTCGGAGACGACGGCGCCGTCCTCGGCGATGGCGTCCATCAGCGCGTTGCTGCCGGGTGGGTAGCAGCGGTCGAGCCCATTGGCGAGCACCGCGATCGTCAGCCCGCGGACCGCGAGCGCACCGCGATGGGCCGCCTGGTCGATCCCGTAGGCGCCTCCGGAGACGACCACCCAGCCGACCCGGGCGACCTCGGCAGCGATACCGGCGGCGGTGTCGACGCCGTACTGCGTCGCGGCCCGGCTGCCCACCACCGCCACCACGCGATCCAACCGGTCGAGAGGCGCGCCCCGGACCCAGAGGCCGAACGGCGGGCCGCTGCGCTCGGCCAGGGAGCCGGCACCGCGCAGGTCGTCCAGCCCGGCCGGCCACTCACCATCCCCCGGGACGACGAATCGGATGCCGAGCTTGGCCGCTCCTGCCAGCACTCGCTCAGGTCGGACCGTGGCCAGCCGCGGGCCCGCGGCGGTGACCACCTCGGCGGCCTCTCGGTCAGCGCGCAGCCGGGCCAGCAGCTCCTCGGCTCCCAGCTCGTCGACCAGCGTCCATGCGCGCGGGTCGCCCGGCTCGAAGACCAGGTTGAGGGTGAGGCGGGCCAGCCGCTCGGCGTCGTCACTCATGCACTGCCCCCTCGCTGCGCTCGGGGCCGGCACGACGCCCACGATTCGCTCGCAAGCTCACTCATGCCGCCCACCGTCGCATCAGCGACTCCGGGAGAGAGCGCCCCAGTCTGAGGTCGAGAGCGGTCATCACCTCGGGCACGCCGGGACGCTCGACGCCGAGCAGATCGGCGACAGTCCAAGCCAGCCGATGCACCCGGACGGCGCCGCGCCGACTCAGCTGACCGGCCAGGACCGCGAGGTTGACCTGGTGCGCGCCGTCGAGCGTGAGCGGCCAGCGGTCGCGCAGCTCGGCGCCGGGCGCCTGGCCGTTGAGACGCCAATCGCGTCCGGCGTACCTCTCCGCCTGGACGGCCCGGGCGGCAGTCACCTTGGCGCGGATCCGTGCGGTGGCGTCACGTCCGGTGAAGTCGTCGTAGTGCTGTGGCGAGGGTGGCTGCAGCACCCGGGTGATGTCGATGCGGTCCGAGATCGGGCCCCGAACCCGACGGTTGTACTCCCTGATCTCCATGGGCCGGCACTCACACGGTCGGCCGACCCTGGCGCCGGCGTTGCCGCACGGGCACGGGTTGGAGGCCAACACCACCATCGCCCGCGCCGGCAGCGTCACCACTTCCTCTCCACGGGCGATGGTGATGTCGCCGTTCTCCAGAGGCTCGCGCAGCGCATCGATGACATCGGTGCGGAACAGCGCGAACTCGTCGAGGAAGAGCACGCCGCCGTGTGCCATCGACACCTGGCCGGGACGGACCCGGCCGCTGCCTCCGCCGACCAGGCTGGCCTTGCTGGCGTCGTGGTGCGGTGCGGAGTACGGCGGTCGGCGGATCAGGCCCCCGGTCGGGTCGAGGCTGCCTGCCAGCGAGTGCAGCGTCGTCAGCTCGATGGCCTCGTCGGTGTCCAGGTCGGGCAGGATGCCGGGGATCCGCTCGGCGAGGCTGGTCTTGCCACACCCCTTGGCGCCGGTGAGCAGAAGATGGTGCCCACCCGCGGCAGCCACCTCGACAGCGAACTTCGCCTCGTCGAGGCCGACCAGGTCGGCCATGTCGACCTCGTCGAGACGAGCCGCGCCGCGCCAGCGGAGATAGGAGCCACGCGACAGCTCGGGCACCGGCGGTGCCTCCGGCGGAAGGTCGCCGCGCAGCATCGCGACGGTCTGCGCCAGCGACCTCGGACCGATCACCTCGATCCCTGGGACCAGCGACGCCTCCGCCACGTGGGGCTCCGGCACGACGACCCGGTCGACGCCGCGGCGGGAGGCGGCGAGCACCATCGGCAGCACCCCGAGGACCGGGCGCAGCCCACCGTCGAGGCTGAGCTCGCCGATCAGGGCGGTGCGAGCCAGCGCCCGGGCGGGGACGGCGTCGGCGGCCGCGAGCACCGCCACCGCGATCGCGAGGTCGTAGTGGGTGCCGGCCTTCGGCAGGTCCGCCGGCGCGAGCAGCACGGTGATGCGCCTGGTCGCCGGCCACTCCAGCCCGCTGTTGGTGATCGCCATCCGGACCCGGTCCCGGCCCTCGTTGAGACTGGCGTCGGCGCGTCCCACCAGGGTAGTGCCGACGACGCCCTGGGAGACGTCGGCCTGCACGTCGATCAGATGGCCGACCGCGCCCTGCAGGGCCACTGAGTGGGTCTGCGCGAACGCCATCAGACCAGCCCCTTGACGTGGTCGACCAGAGCCGGTCCCTTCACGAGCCGCAGCACCGCGACGAGATCGACCCGTACGCCGGCGACTCCGAGCCCGCGCTCGGCCCGCCATCGCTCGGCGAGTCGTCGGAGCCGGTCCAGCTTCGCGGGGCTGATCGCTTCGTGCGGCGTACCCCCAACGGGGCTGCTGCGCGTCTTCACCTCGCACACCACCAAGGTGTCGCCGTCGCGCAGGACGAGGTCCAGCTCGCCCTCGTCGCAGCGCCAGTTGCGGTCGAGGATCACCATTCCCCGGCCCGTCAGATGCCGGGCCGCGATCTCCTCGCCGTAACGCCCGAGTGCCGTCCGCGCAGCCGCTGTGGTTGTCATCGTGAGATCTCTCCTATCGTGCCGATGGGCTTCTCAGGCAGCATGGGCCGGCCCGCCGACATTCGGGACCCCGGCCCGAAGTCCCTGTGGATATCTCGCGGATGTCCCGGAGCTGTGTAGTCCAAATGGCCTATATGGCACCCCCCGACAGGACAGACCTGAGAGATAGGTCTGACAACCCGCGGCTCGGTCCCCTACTTTCGGCCCCTACGCATCTTCCCGGGGAGGGAGCACAGGCCATGCGACAGCGGCCGCGCTTGAGCTCGCGGAGCGAGCCGCGCAAGCACTCGCGGGGCGCCGTCGCGACCGAGGCCGCCTTGGTCACGCCCCTGCTCCTGCTCATCGTCTTCGGCATCATCGAGATGGCCTCGCTGATGCGCGACAACGCCGCCCTCGAGTCGCTGGCCGAGCAGGGCGTCAGGGCCGCCGCGGCCCATGCCGACGCCTACGCCGCCGACGACGAGGCTCCAGGCTTCGCGCGGTACGCCGCCGACGCAGTCGCCGAGGCCAAGAGCGCCATCCCGAAGGGCACCATCGCCGAACTGTGGGTCTATCGCCCCAACCAGGGCGGCTATCCCTGCACTGCGGCCGAGGACGACGCCGGCTGTGCCCCCCGAGAGGGTGACGACAACCGGTCCTGGACGTGCGCGGCCGACTGCTTGCGGTTCGATTGGAACAGCTCGACACACCGCTTCGACCTCGTCTCCGGCTCCTGGCCCTCGACCGACTGGCCCTCGACCGACTGTCCCGCGGCGGGCGACGAGGTGGGCGTCTACCTGCGCGCCGAGCACAGCTTCTTCGCCACCCCGCTGCTGCGGCCTACCGGCATCCGGAACAACGCCGTGCTCTCGTTCGGCGATGCCGGTGATGCCCTCTGCGGCCAAGGAGGTCTTCGATGAGCCGACGGGCACGTAGGTCCGGCAGATCCTCACGCGGAGCCGTGGCCATCGAGGCCGCCTTGGTGACCCCGGTCGTGCTGCTGGCGATCTTCGGCATCATCGAGATGGCCTTCCTGCTGAAGGACGACGTCGCCCTCACCTCGCTCGTGCGCGCCGGCGGTCGGATGGCGTCGGCGAATGCCGGTCTCGGACCGGCGGGCGCCGACGCGAGCGGGCTTTGTGCCAGCCCCTGCACCCCGGAAAGCGCGCCAATGCTGGCCGTCACCGCGGCCGCCGCCATTCAACGTGCCGGCGCGGCGTTGCCGAAGGAATCGATCACCAAGCTGTGGATCTACAAGGCCAACGACTTGGGCTACCCCGGCGATGACGGAAACACCGACTGGAGTTGTAGCAGCAACTGTGTCGAGTACATGTGGTCGGACACCGCAGAAGTCTTCGGCTATGTGAAGGGAAGTTGGGCCTCGACCTCCATCTACGCCTGCGCCGGGGACCCGGACCGCGTTGGCGTCTATATGGAGGCCGACCACCAGTTCTTCACGGGCCTGGTGGGCTCCAAAGTCCCGATCAGCGACCATGCGGTCTTCACCTTCGAGCCGCTGGCCGAGTCGATCTGCGGCACCGGCGGGACAGCAGCGGGACAGCATCCATGAATCTCAAGTCACGGCGCGACGAGCGCGGGTACGTCACGATTATGGTGGCGGTCTTCATCTCCGCCTCACTGATGGCCTTGTGCGCCATCTCCGTCGACACCGCGCAATGGTCGGTCGAGGGCGAGCGCGTGCAGAAGGCGGTCGACGCGGCAGCTCTTGCCGGGGTGCCGTTCATGCCCGATCACCTGACAGATGCCGCCGCAGCAGCCGTCACGGTGCTCAACATGAACGGCTACGATCTCGACGCTCCCACCTGTGCCAGCAACGAGTGCACGGCAACGGGCACAGACCTTTCGGCCACGATCGAGCCGGGCACGCTGACCAGCCAGCTCAAGGTCACCTTGACGAGCAAGATCGGGAACACCTTCGGCAGCTCGTTCGGCGTGAGCCACGCCGCGATCACCCGCTCCGCCACCTCGGACTTCACCGGGGTCACGCCGATGGGCAGTCCCTGCAATGCCTTCGGCAACGAGCCCGCCGGCACGACCAGCACCGGGCTGGTGGACGACTCCTCGGTCATCGTGGCACCGGCCGGCGGCGCCTCCTGCTCTCGGACACCGCAGTTCTGGGCGGCGATCGCTGGGCCGAACACGAACAAGAGCAACGGCGACCAGGTGATGACCCGCTGCCAAGGTGGCTACGCGGCGGTCACCGGCGCATGCACCACCTCCGGCACCAGCGCCAACGCCGACTTCGACCCCCAGGGCTACTTCTACGTCATCCCGGTGACCGCCGACGCCGTGGGCACCGACATCACCATTCAGCTCTTCGACCCGGTATTCGCCCACGTCGGGGACAAGTGCACCGGACCTGCGACCACCACCGGAGTCGCGCTGGCCGACAACATGAACCCCTTCGTCCGCGCCGACGGGCTCACCCGCTACGCCTCGGGCAGCACCAGCAGCTTCTGCACCGGCGACAACGAGAACTCCGACATCGCCGCACAGGACATCATCACCTCCTTCGCGCTGCGGCTGCCCACGGCGAGCTACGACCCCAAGCAGTCGAGCGTCGCCAGCGACACCTCCGGCGCCCACTGCGTCAAGCAGTTCCCGAGCTGGAAGAAGGACGCCCAGGTCGCAACGGGGCCTCTCAAGGAGGGTGCCTCCAGCTACGACGCCAAGCTCGCCAGTTCGTTCCGGCAATGGGTGGACCTGTGCACCTTCCGCCCGACCACGGCGGGCGACTACTACCTGCAGATCCGCACCAACGTGGCCCTGGGCGGGTCCGTGGACACCGCCACCGGCATCTACTCCGGCAACGACGCGGTCTGGCAGCAGACCACCGACGACACCAGCGTCCAGGGAAGCGGCAACAACCGGTTCGCCATCCGCCTCAAGAGCACCGCCGCCGGCACGATCTCCATCGCCGGGCGGCAGCGGATGTCACTCTACGTCAACTACAACGGCACCGGCGGCGCCATCTTCAACCTCGCCCGGGTGATCCCCGCAGCGGCCACCAAGTCGCTGGTGGTCGGGTTCTACGACCTCGGCGACGCGAGCTCCGCGGGCACCATCCAGATCCTGCCGCCGCTCGACAGCGGGCTGAGCACGGCATCGGACTGCACGTTCGTCGGGGTGCCCTCCGCGTCGCCCACGAGCGCCTCGACCTGCTCGATCACGAATGTCAAGAACACCAGCGGCTGGGACGGGTCCTACGTCGAGATCAGGATACCGATCCCGCCGACCTACACCTGCACCTCAACCGAGCCCGGCGGCTGCTGGTGGCGGGTCGAGCTCGACTTCTCCGGCTCGGTTCCCAACGACACCACCACCTGGACCGCCAGCATCAGCGGCGACCCGGTGCGCCTGATCGAGTAGGCCGGGTCCGTCGCGACCTACTTGGGCGGCTCGATCTCGGCGGGGCTGAGCTCCTCGACGTTGACGTCCTTGAAGGTCAGCACCTTCACGTTCTTGGCGAACCGGGCCGGGCGGTACATGTCCCAGACCCAGCAGTCGCTCATGGAGACCTCGAAGAAGACGTCGCCGCCCTCGGTGCGGGCCTTCACGTCGACCTGGTTGCAGAGATAGAAGCGGCGGTCGGTCTCGACGACGTACTTGAAGATGCCGACGACGTCGCGGTACTCCCGGTAGAGCGTCAGCTCCATCTCGGTTTCGTACTTCTCGAGATCCTCCGCACTCATGACGCAGACTCTACGGTCTCGGGCCACCCGCCGGCGCCAGCGACATCATCGGGCACGCCGGACAGCCCGGACAGGCCCGGCAGGCTCCAGGAGCGCCGGTGGTGGGCCGTGGCGCCGTACCTGGCGAGCGCCTCGATGTGAGCCGGCGCGGAGTAGCCCTTGTTCTCGGCCCAGCCGTACTCGGGATGCTGGTCGTGGAGACTCGTCATCAGCGCGTCGCGGGTGGTCTTGGCCAGGATGCTCGCGGCGGCGACGGCGGCGCAGGTCAGGTCGGCCTTGACCCGGGTCAGCACGGGAGGTACGTCGGCCAGCAGGTCAGGATCGCCGCTGTGTCGCTCAGCCGGGGGGCCGTCCTGCTCGGGAGGCGTGAGGTAGTCGTGGTTGCCGTCCAGCAGGACCAGATCGGGTGGCGCCGAGAGTCCGGCCAGCGCCCGGTGGCCGGCCAGCCGCAGCGCCGGGATGATGCCGAAGGCGTCGATCTCGGTGGGCGAGGCGTGACCGACCGACCAGCACACCGCCCAGCGCCTGATCCGGGGCACCAGCCGCTCCCGCGCCTGCGGGGTGAGCAGCTTGCTGTCGCGGACCCCCTGGGGCGCCGTACGGGTCTCGGCGGTGACCACCACCATGCCGATCGTGACGGGACCGGACAGCGCGCCGCGACCCACCTCGTCGACCGCGGCGAGCCGGGTCGCTCCCCCGCGCAGCAAGGCGCGCTCGAAGCGGAGCGTCGGCGCCGCGGTCACGAGTTCGGAACCGCCTCCCAGGCGTCCGGGCGATCCTCGAAGCGCGCCTTGCCGAACGGCCACACCAGCGCCATGACCTTGCCGACGACCAGGTCCTCGGGCACCCAGGGCACCTCGGAGCAGTCGGTCTCGGCCTCGGTGCACATGTGGAAGGAGGAGTCGGCGGAGTGGGCGCGGTTGTCGCCCATCACGAAGAGCATCCCGTCGGGCACCGGGCCGGCGGTCCAGTGGGCGACACCGGGCATCGGCCCGAAGCAGCTGCCCGAGGCGCCCGGTCCGCAGCCGGTGGCGGCCGGACGGGCGTAGTCGGTCTCGTCGACGGCGACGCCGTTGACCAGGATCCGGCCCTGCGCGTCGCAACACTCGATGACGTCTCCCGGAACGCCGATGACGCGCTTGACCAGGTGCCCACCGGAGGGGTACAGGCCGATCTTGGTCATCGCCTGGGTGATCGGGTTGGACGGCTCGGCCGACTCCGCCGCCGACAGCCAGCCGCCCGGGTCCTTGAACACCACGACGTCGCCGCGTTGCGGCTCCCCGAACCAGTACGACGGCTTCTGGACCAGGATCCGGTCGTTCTTGACCAGGCCCGGCTCCATCGACTCCGACGGGATGTAGAACGCCTGCAGCAGGAACGCCTTGATGACGATCGCGAGCACCAGGGCCCCGGCCAGCAGCAGGACGGTCTCCTGCCAGACCGGCAGCTGCTTCTTGCCCTTCTTCTTCGAGGAAGACGAAGACCGCGACCCCTCCCCTTCGCTGTCGACAAGGGGGAGGTCGCGGTCTTGAGAAGTCACGCGGTGAGTCTAGAGGGAAGAGCGAGTGCGTCCCGCGCCGCTCTCACGCCTCGCGGCGCTCCTTGATCTTGGCAGCCTTGCCGCGCAGGTTGCGCAGGTAGTAGAGCTTGGCGCGGCGGACGTCACCGCGGCTGACGACCTCGATCTGCTCGAAGATCGGGGAGTGCAGCGGGAAGGTGCGCTCGACGCCGACGCCGAAGGAGACCTTGCGGACGGTGAAGGTGCGGCCGATGCCGGAGCCGTGGACCCGGATGACGACGCCCTGGAAGACCTGGACGCGGGAGCGGTTGCCCTCGACGACCTTGACGTGGACCTTGACGGTGTCGCCGGCGCGGAAGTCAGGGACGTCGTCGCGCTTGATGCCGTTGCCGATCTCGGCCAGCAGGTTGCTCATGATCTCTCCTCACGGTTGCCACAGGTCAGCCGTGCTCTCAAGGGGATGCAGTCTGTTCAGCTGTTGTGATCCAGGCATCTGGCCGGCGGCGTACGGTTCCCCCTGTGGCAGGAGCCCGACGCGGCACCTCCGGGTGTGATCTTCGGGGCGTGCCTTCGGCCGACTGGACCAAGGGATGAGTCTGCCACAGTCGAGGAGTACGCCGGAAATCCGAGCGCCCGCCTGAGAGGATCTCGTCGTGACCGAGACCGACTGGGTGCCTCACCGCTACGAGGCGCGACCCTACCGGCAGCGCATCCCCCGTGGGCCGCGGGCGGACCGGCTGCTGCGCGAGGTCACCGTCTCGCTGCCGCCGTACCTCGCCGATCTCGACTACCCGATGGAGCGGCCGCTCGCCGCGATGACGGCCGCCAGCGCCGGCGACCTGCGCCATCTCGATCTGGTGCACGGCCGGACCATGGCCGCGCTCAATCACCTGCAGTTGCGCACCGAGTCGGTGGACTCCTCGAAGATCGAGAACGTCGAGGCCAGCCTGGCCGACTACGGCCGCGCGCTGCTCGGCGTCGGCGCCAACGCCTCGGCGGTCTCGATGGCCTCGGCCACCACCGCGCTGGCCCGGATGATCGGCGATGCCGAGGCCACCCGCCGGATCCGGCCCGAGGCCGTCCTGGCGGCCCACCGGGAGCTGTTCCGTCGCAACCCCGACGAGGCGCACCGGGCGGGCCGGTTCCGCACCGTGCAGAACTGGGTGGGCGGCAGCGACTACTCCCCCATCGGCGCACTGCACGTGCCCCCACCGCCGGAGACGGTGCCGGGCTACCTGGACGACCTGTTCGCCTTCGCCAACCGCGACGACCTCCCGATCCTGCCGCAGGCGGCGATCGTGCACGCGCAGTTCGAGTCGATCCACCCCTTCGTCGACGGCAATGGCCGGATCGGCCGGGCGCTGATCCATGCCGTGCTGCGGCGCCGGCGCGCCGCCCGCCATCTGACGGTGCCGATCGCCTCGGCGCTGATCTCCGACCGCGACCGCTACTTCGCCGCGCTGAGCGACTACCGCCGCGGCCGGGCGCGGACGATCGTGGCCATGCTGGCGACCTCGACCAGCATCGCCACCGCCGAGTCGTGGCGTACCGCGGAGCACATCGTCGCGATCCGCGCCGGCTGGCAGAAAGCCGCCGGTGGCCCCCTGCCGGGTACGCCGGTCTACCGGCTGCTGGACCTGCTCGCCGAGGAGCCGATCGTCAACGTCGAGCTGGTGGCCGAGCGGGTCGGCGTCGAGTCCGCCGCCGCGGCGTCGGCGATCGACGTCTTGGTGGCTGCCCGGGTGATGAGACCGGCGCCGAGGTCGCGGCGGGCGCCGGTCTGGCTGGCGCCGGCGCTGCTCGCCGAGATCGAGGACCTCAGCAGCCGCATCCAAGCGGCCAGCCGGCGGATGGCCTAGATGATCGATGCCCGGATCATCTAGACCATACGGAAGGGCCCGCCCCGGCGAACCGGGGCGGGCCCTGTGAGAGCGATCCGTCGGATCAGACGGTGTCGTAGCCCGGCTCGTGCAACACCAGGTCGATGCCGGCGATCTCGTCCTCCTCCTTGGCGCGGAAGCCGATCGTCTTCTCGATCACGGTGGCGAAGATGTAGCTGACCACGAACGAGAACACGATGACCGTCAGCGAGGACAGGATCTGCGCGGCGAGAAGCTTGCCGGCACCACCGAAGAAGAGGCTGCCGCCGGTCAGCGTCTCGGAGCCGAACAGCCCGATCCACACGCAGCCGACGAAGCCGGCGACCAGGTGGATGCCGACGACGTCGAGCGAGTCGTCGAAGCCGAGCTTGAACTTGAGCTCGATGGAGAAGGCGCAGATGGCGCCGGAGACCAGGCCCAGGATGAGCGCCCAGAGCGGGGTCACGAAGGCACAGGCCGGGGTGATCGCGACCAGGCCGGTGACGACGCCGGAGGCAGCGCCGACCGCGGTGGACTTGCCTTCCTTGAACTTCTCCACGACGATCCAGCCGAGCAGCGCGGCAGCCGGGGCGACGAGCGTGTTGAGGAAGATCAGCGAGGTCTGGCCCTCGTCGGCGCCGAAGACGCCGGTGTTGAAGCCGTACCAGCCGAACCACAGGATCGCGGCACCGATGAGCACCAGCGGCACATTGTGGGCAGCCGACTCCTCCTTGGAGAAGCCGACCTTGCGCTTGCCCAGAACGAGCGCGAGAGCCAGGGCGGCGGCACCTGCCGACTGGTGGATCACGGTTCCGCCGGCCCAGTCGAGGGCGCCCTGCCCCAGACCCCAGACGTCGTTGGCGAGCCAGCCGTAGAAGTTGCCGTCGGCGTCGATGCCCCAGATCCAGCGGAAGGTCGGGAAGACGACGAAGGTCGCGAACAGCGCCGCGAAGAGCATCCAGGGCCAGAAGCGGGCGCGGTCGGCGACGGCGCCGGAGACCAGCGCCACGGTGATGATGCAGAAGGCGACGAGGAAGGCGTGAGCGCCGAAGAGGTTGCTCGCGTCACCGCTGCCGGCGCTCTTGACCAGGTCGGTCATCGCGAAGTCCTCGAACGGGTTGCCGAAGAGCTTGCTGCCCCCGCTGGTGCCGTTGCCGGCGATGCCGGTGCCGCCGTAGAGGACGTAGAGGATGGCGACGACCGCGATCGAGCCGAAGCTCAGCATCATCATCGAGACGACGGACTTGGACTTGACCAGGCCGCCGTAGAAGAAGGCGAGCCCTGGCGTCATGAACAGCACCAGGGCGGCACACAGAAGTTGCCACGACAGTTCGACAGACATTCAGTTCCTCACTGAGTCTCGGGATTGGGCCGCGCGGCGTCCGAGATCACCGCATTGCCCGCAGACTTCCGGCGTGGCATTTCGGTTGTGAGCAGGAGATGTTTCGTCGTTGTAACAGGATGCCCAGGGCCTGTTACATCCCGCTCCGAGCCGGCTTGGCGAGCGTCACGGTGCCGGTTGGGGAGGCGATGTCGCCGCGGCGCCGGAAGCCGGCCTTCCGGTAGAAGCGCTGGTTGCGCTCCGAGCGGGCGCCGGTGAAGAGCCAGTACGTCGTCACGCCGGCCGGGGCGACGGCCTGGATGTGGTCGAGCAGCACCCGGCCCAGGCCGCGGCTCTGCAGGTCGGGAGCGACGCAGAGCCGGCCGATCTCCCACCAGGTGCCCGTCGAGCCGTCCGGCGCTGTGCCGGCCCGGCCACGCACCGCGCCGACCAGCCGGCCGGCCTCGCGCACCAGGTAGGTGTCCCACTCCCCGATCGCCCGTCGTACCTCGTCGTAGGTCTCGTGGAGCGCGGGGATGTCCAGCGCCTCGTTGGTGATCGCCTCCTGCACCCAGCAGGCCCGCATCAGCGTCATCAGCTCGCCGGTGTCGCCGGGGGTGGCGGTGGTGATGGTCCAGTCGGTGGCGGCGGCCGCGGCGGGCAGCAGGTCGGGGCGCCGCTCGGCGGTGCGGGTCAGTCGCTGCTGGTGGCGCCAGCCAGCGATCCTGCCGTGGTCGCCGGAGAGCAGCACCGCTGGGACGTCGTACCCGCGCCAGGTCGCCGGCTTGGTGTAGACGGGGTATTCCAGCAGGCCATCCTCATGCGACTCCTCGACGAGCGACTCGGCGTTGCCCATGAAGCCGGGCAGCAGCCGGACCACGGCCTCGGTGATCGCCAGCGCGGCCACCTCGCCGCCGTTGAGGACGTAGTCGCCCAGGCTCAGCTCGCGGACCTCGGCCCGCTCCCGGGCGTGCTCGATCACCCGCTGGTCGATGCCCTCGTAGCGACCGCAGGCGAACACGATCCGGCTGTTGCCGGCCAGCTCGTGGGCCACCTGCCGGGTGAACGGCGCGCCGGAGGGGGTGGTGAAGACGACCACGGTGTCCTCGGCGACGGCGAGCGCGTCGAACGCCTCCCCGAACGGCTCCGGCTTCATGACCATCCCGGCCCCGCCGCCGTACGGCGTGTCGTCGACGGTGCGGTGGCGGTCGTGGGTCCAGGTCCGCAGGTCGTGGACGTGGACCTCGATCAGGCCGTCCTGGGCGGCCTTGCCGGGCAGGCTCAGACCGAGCGGGGCGAGATAGTCGGGGAAGATCGTCAGGTAGTCCAACCTCATGCCGGTCGCACCAGTCCCGGCCGGTCGGCGATGACGACCTTCCCCTCGGCCAGGTCGACGTCGGGGACCAGCGCCTTGACGAAGGGCACCAGCGCGTCACGGCCGTCGGTGGTGCGGATGCTCAGCAGGTCCTGGGCGGAGCCGTGCAGGATCGCGGTCACCTCGCCGAGCCGGGCGCCGTCGGTGTCGTAGGCGGCCAGCCCGACCAGCTGGTGGTCGTAGAACTCGTCGGGGTCCTCGGGGGTCGCGTCGGCGGCCAGCTCGGCGTAGAGCAGCACGCCGCGGGCCGACTCGGCGGCGTCGCGGCCGGTCAGCTCCTCGAGCAGCAGGTGGAGGACGCCCTGGTGCCAGCGACTGCTCGTGACGGTCAGCTGCCGGTGCGGGAAGGCCGAGCCACGGGGCGGCTCGGCGCGCAGCACCGCGCCGTCGGCGAAGCGCCGCTCCGGCTCGTCGGTGCGCACGTCGACGGTGACATGGCCGCGGACGCCGTGCGGCTTGCCGATGCGGCCGATGAGAACCTCGATGGACTCCACCAGGACATTCTCCCTTGCCATGCCGAGGGCCGACGACCCTACGCGGTTACCCCGGTCGGCCGGGGAGACCAACGGGCCCCGGCGCTCGACCACCACCCGGAATCGCCGACGGCCGCCACCTGATTCGAGGTGGCGGCCGTCGTTCTGCTTGGCGTCAGCGGCGGCGCTCGGCCCGGTCGGTGTCGACGAAGTCGACCTTCGGACCCTTCTTGCCGCCCAGTGCCGCGATGACCGTGCGGAACGCCGTCGCGGTACGACCGTTGCGCCCGATCACCTTGCCGAGGTCGTCGGGGTGAACCCGGACCTGGAGGACCGGCAGGCCACGGACCTTGGCGTCCTTGACCGTGACGTCGTCGGGGTGGTCGACCACCCCGCGCACCAGGTGCTCCAGTGCCTCGGCGAGCATGTTCACGCCGGCGCCTCAGCCTCGTCGGCAGGCTCAGCGGTGGCCTCGGCAGCGGGCTCGTCGGCCTTCTCCTCGACCTTCGGCTCCGCCTTCTTGGCGGCGGCCTTCTTGGTGACGGCCTCGGCCCGGGGCTCGGAGTGGGCCTCGGCCAGCGCCTTGTTGAAGATCTCGACCTTGTCGGGCTTGGGCGCGGCGGTCTTCAGCGTGCCCTCGGCGCCCGGGAGGCCCTTGAACTTCTGCCAGTCGCCGGTGATCTTCAAGATCGCCTCGACGGCCTCGGTCGGCTGCGCGCCGACACCGAGCCAGTACTGCGCCCGGTCGGAGACGACGTCGATATAGGACGGGTCCTCCTTGGGGTGGTACTTGCCGATCTCCTCGAGCACCCGACCGTCGCGCTTCTTGCGCGAGTCGACGACGACGATGCGGTACTGCGGCACCCGGATCTTGCCCAGGCGCTTCAAACGGATCTTGACGGCCACGTCTGTGGTGTTCCTTTTCCTAAATGGGTGAGAGGCTTCGCGACCAGGTGGGGAACACCGGCGCTGGCTCCTCGGCGGACGCTGCGACGGATGGTGAGAGGGGCCGTCCGCGCAGGACTCGACAGAGCATCTTGCCAGAGCCGCCGACGCTGACGAAATCCGGCGCAACCGCGGGGCCGGCGGCCGCGTCGAAGAGGTGTGCGCAGAGGTGTGCGCAGCCGGGCCCGGGTGATGTATCAGACCACCGCGCCGCGCAGCACGACCACCGACGGCGTCGCCACTACCGAGATGTCGGCCAGCGGATCCGCGTCGTAGACGACGAAGTCGGCCTCGCTGCCCTCGGCCAGGTCGGGAGTGAAGCCCAGCCACTCCCGGGCCCGCCAGGAGCCGGCGCCGAGCACGGTCTCCGCCGGCAGGCCGAGGTCGTGCATCGCCTTGAGCTCGACATGGAGGACCCCGTGGTGCTGGCCGCCGGCGCCGTCGGAGCCGGCGTAGAGCGGGACGCCGGCCTCGTAGGCGCTCATGATCGTCTCGCGACGGTGCTCGAACAGATCGGTCATGGTGGCGGCGTACGTCGGGAACTTGGCGCCCGCCTGGGCGGCCAGGTCCGGGAAGATCTCCAGCTGGGCCACGGTGGGCACCAGCGCGGTCCCCTGCGCCACCATCGCGTCGACGAGATCGGGAGTGAGGCCGGTGCCGTGCTCGATGCAGTCGATGCCGGCCTCGATCAGGCCCGGCAGCACCGCATGGCCGAAGCAGTGCGCGGTGACCTTGGCGCCCTGGTCGTGGGCGGCCTTGACGGCGGCGGCGAAGTCCTCGGGAGCGAAGGACGGCATCAGGTCGCCGGCGGCCCGGTCGATCCAGTCGCCGACCAGCTTGACCCAGCCGTCGCCGCGCTGCGCCTGCCGGGCGACGGTCTCGGCCAGGCCCTCGGGCTCCACCTCGTCGGCGTAGCCGCGCATGTAGCGGGCGGTGCGGCCGACATGGCGCCCCGCCCGGATCAGCCGGGGCAGGTCGGCGCGCTCGTCCATCCACCGGGTGTCGGCGGCAGAGCCGGCGTCGCGCAGCAGCAGCGCCCCGCCGTCGCGGTCCGCGATCGCCTGGGCCTCGGCGGTCGCGTCGTCGACGGCGCCGGTCGGGCCGAGGCCGACGTGACAGTGGGCGTCGACCAGCCCGGGCACGATCCAGCCGCTGGCGACGCTCTCCGCGCCCGACTGGGCCTCGTAGGTGATCCGGCCGTCGACGACGTACAGGTCCTTGATCTCGCCGGAGGGCAGCACCGGACCGTGGAACTTGAGCACCGTCATGGCGCTGACGCTATCGGTCCTCGCTGGATGATTGATGCATGGGGATCGTGCGGCGAGCGGCGCTCGGCGCCGCGCTCGCCAAGGCCACTTCGTTCAGACCTCGGCGCGAAGGCAGGCCGGGTGCCTGTCGAGCGTCGGCAACGCCGCGAGCGTGGATGCCGAGGGTCGCGCAGCGTGCGAGATCCGTGCATCAATCATCTAGGCTCCGAGCATGAGGTTCGGTCTCTTCGTCCCGCAGGGCTGGCGCTTCGATCTGGTCGGCATCGACCCCGCCCGGCATTGGGACGTCATGAGCGACCTGGTGAGGTACGCCGACGGCGAGCCCGGCTGGGAGAGCGTCTGGGTCTACGACCACTTCCACACCACGCCGCAGCCGTCGGAGGAGGCGACCCACGAGGCGTGGACGCTGATGAGCGCGTTCGGCGCCGTGACGTCCCGGGTGCGGCTGGGTCAGATGTGCACCTGTATGAGCTATCGCAACCCGGTCTATCTCGCGAAGGTGGCCGCGACCGTCGACCACGTCTCGGGCGGGCGGGTCGAGATGGGCATCGGCGCCGGGTGGTACGAGCACGAGTGGCGCGCCTACGGCTACGGCTTCCCGGAGGCGCGCGACCGGCTCGGGATGCTCCGCGAGGGGGTGCGGATCTTCCGGCAGGCGTGGACCACCGGCACCGCGACGCTCGACGGCCGCTACTACCAGGTCGACGGCGCCATCGTCCGGCCGCTGCCGCTGCAGACCGCGCGGTCGGGCATCCCGCTGTGGATCGCCGGCGGCGGCGAGAAGGTGACGCTGCGGATCGCGGCCGAGCACGCCGACTACACCAACTTCGACGGCACCCTGGAGGGCTTCACTCACAAGTCGGAGCTGCTGCGCGGGCACTGTGAGGACCTGGGCCGCGACGTCGAGGAGATCACCCGCTCGGCCAACTACAACATCATCGTGGGGTCGACCGAGGCCGAGGTGCGGGAGCGGCTGGGGTGGTATGAGGCGCAGATCGCCAAGACACTCGGTGAGGGCGCCGCGGCCGAGTACGCCCGCCGGGTCAAGGCCGGCTTGACCGGCACCCCCGAGCAGATCGTGGAGCGGCTGGGGCAGCTGGGCGCGGCGGGGATGGCCTATGCGATCACCTACTTCCCCGAGGCCGCCTACGACCGTTCCGGCATCGAGCTGTTCGCGCGCGAGGTCATCCCCGCCCTCGCCTGACCCGGGGCGTCGCGCAGCAGGTCAGGGCTTCCCAGCACGTTCTCAGAGTCGGTCGAGCAGCCAGCTCGGGCTGAGCGTCATCGCCACCCCGGAGACGTTGGCGGCCAGCGCCCGGTCGGCGGTGATCACGGTGACCCGATGGCCCTGTTCGGCGGCCGCCCGCGCCTCGGCGGCGATCTTGGAGTCGCCGTCCTTGGGGGCGTGGACGGTGCGCACGTGAGCGTCCTTGCCGGGTCTCACACCGGCCTTCGCGCCGCCCTCCAGCACCAGCACGATCACGTCGTACGGCAGGTCGGCGACGAGCAGCTGCTCGTGCAGCCGGCGGGCGGCGCCGGCGCGGTCCTTCCACCAGCCGTCCGGGCGGGCGCCGACGACGTTGGCAGCGTCGACGACGAGCACGGTGCGGGTGACTTTGCGACTGCTCACCGGGGTTCTCGTGTCATTTTGCGACCGGTCACCGGGGTTCCCGTGTCAGTTTGCGACCGGTCACCGAGGGGTCACTTCAGGAACTTGGAGAAGTCCTTGGGGAGGTTGAGCTGGGCGGCGGCCGACTCGTAGTCGACCTCCTCCCCGGTGGGGACGGCGAACGGGTTGGCGGCCGGCTTCTCCGCCGCCCGCTGCGCGGCGGCCTGGGCCTGCGCCGCGGCCTTTGCCGGGTTGCCGGACCTGCGGGCGCCCTTGCCCTTCTTCTGCTTGGCCTGCTGGCGAGCCCCCGCCCGCTTGCCGAAGCCCTGGCCGGGGGCGCCGGGCATCCCGGGGACGCCGCCGCCGCTCATCATCTGCTGCATGACCTTCTTCGCCTCGAAGAAGCGGTCGACGAGCTGGTTGACGTCGGAGACCTGGCGGCCGGCGCCCTTCGCGATCCGGAGCCGGCGGGAGCCGTCGATGAGCTTGGGGTTGGCCCGCTCCCCTGGTGTCATCGACTGGATGATCGCCTGGATCCGGTCGATCTCGCGCTCATCGAAGTTGTCCAGCTGCTGCCGGAACTGGCCCATGCCGGGCAGCATCCCCATCAGCTTCGACATCGAGCCGAGCTTGCGCAGCTGCTGCATCTGCGCCAGGAAGTCGTCGAGGGTGAACTCGCCGGTGGCGACCTTCGCCGCGGCCGCGGCGGCCTCCTCGGCGTCGAACGCCTTCTCGGCCTGCTCGATCAGCGTGAGCATGTCACCCATGTCGAGGATCCGGCCGGCCATCCGGTCGGGGTGGAACAGGTCGAAGTCGGTCATCTTCTCGCCGTTGGAGGCGAACATGATCGGCTTCCCGGTCAGCGACACGATCGACAGCGCCGCGCCGCCACGGGCGTCGCCGTCGAGCTTGGTCAGCACGACGCCGTCGTAGCCGACGCCGTCGAGGAACGCCTTGGCCGTGGTGACGGCGTCCTGGCCGATCATCGCGTCGACCACGAACAGCACCTCGTCGGGCGAGATCGCGTCGCGGATGTCGGCGGCCTGCTTCATCAGCTCGGCGTCGATGCCGAGCCGGCCGGCGGTGTCGACGATGATCACGTCGTGGAGCTTGCGCTTGGCCTCCTCCACCGACTCCCGCGCCACCGCGACCGGGTTTCCGACGCCGTTGCCGGGCTGTGGCGCGAAGACCGGCACGCCGACCCGCCCGCCGTTGACCTGGAGCTGGTTGACGGCGTTGGGCCGCTGCAGGTCGCACGCCACCAGCAGCGGCGACATGCCCTGGCCCTTGAGCCAGAGCGCCAGTTTGGCGGCCAGCGTCGTCTTGCCGGCGCCCTGCAGGCCGGCCAGCATGATGATGGTCGGGCCGCTCTTGGCGAACTGCAGCCGGCGGGTCTCGCCGCCGAGGATGGCGACGAGCTCCTCGTTGACGATCTTGACGACCTGCTGCGCGGGGTTGAGGGCTTGGGAGACCTCCTCGCCGCGAGCGCGCTCCTTGATCGCGGCCACGAAGTCCTTGACGACCGGCAGCGCGACGTCGGCCTCCAGCAGCGCGATGCGGATCTCGCGTGCGGTGGCGTCGATGTCGGCCTCGGAGAGCCGGCCCTTCCCCCGCAGGGACTTGAAGGTGTCGGCAAGGCGATCGGAGAGGGTGGCGAACACCCTGCAATCCTAGGTGGACTCCCCCGAGAGTGCCGCACGGACGGCGTGGGCGGCCTCGGCCGCGCGTCGGTCGGGCAGCGCACCGGCATGCGCTTCCTGGACGTAGAAGACGTCGACCGCCTGCGGGCCGAGGGTGTCGACGTGGGCGGAGCGGACGGTGACGTCGAGCCGGGCGAGGGCCGTGCAGACGGTGTAGACGACGCCGGGGTGGTCTTGGGTGCGCACCTCGATGACCGTGGCCTGGCTGGATGCCTCGGGACGTACGACGACGCTGGGGGGCAGCCACGGGCCGCGCTGCCGGATCCGCTCGGCGGGGTCGATCCGGCGCTCGCTGACCGCGGCGTACCGCTCGCGCAACAGCCGGGCGTCGGGCTGGTCGTCGTCGACCTCCCATACCGAGACGCCCACGACGATGTCGTTCTCCTCCTGCGACCACACCCGTGCGGCCCGAACCCGGATCCGCTGCATCGCAAGCGTGCCGGCGACATCGGCGAGCAGGCCCACCCGATCGGGAGCGACCACGGTGATCCGAGAGCCGTCGGGGCCGGAGGTGACCTCGATCCGGACGCCGCCGTGGCGGACCTCGTCGGGGATGGGCACGTCCTCGGTGAGCAGCTGCGGCGCGGTGCCGTCGGCCAGAACCGCGCCGGCACGACGGGCGAGGTCGAGGATCAGCGAGGAGCGCCACCTCGACCACGCCTTCGGGCTGGTGGCGCGGGCATCGGCCTCGGTCAGCGCGGTGAGCAGCGCCAGCGCCTCCGCGCTGGTGATCCGGGCGGTGACGGCCTCGACCGTGGCGGGGTCGTCGGGATCACGGGTCGTCGCGGTGGTCGAGAGCAGCAGGTGCCAGCGGACCAGGGTCTCGATCAGCTCGACGCCGGCGGCGTCGAAGCCCATCCGTTCGGCCGCCGCCCGCGCCACCGGGGCTCCGGCCACGCTGTGCTCGACGAGTCCGCCCTTGCCGATGTCGTGGAGCAGCGCCGCGACCATGAGCACGTCGGGCCGGGCGACGGTCCGGATCAGCGAGGCGGCGGCCATGCAGGTCTCGATCACGTGGCGGTCGACGGTGAAGCGGTGGATCTGCGAGGCGTGCGGCAGCAGCCGGATCCGCTGCCACTCGGGCAGGATCCGGTCCACAGCCCCGGTCTCGTCGAGGGTCTCCCAGACCGCGAGCAGGCCGGCGCCGGAGGCCAGCAGCCTGACGAACAGCCGTCTGGCCTCGGCCGGCCAGGGTGTCGGCAGCGCCGCTCCCTCGGCGGCCAGCCGGGCAGCCGTGGGCGGCGCCAGCAGTACGTCGTGCTCGGCCGCCTCCGCGGCGGCGCGGAGCAGCAGCAGCGGATCCGTCGCCGGCTGGGCGCCGCGGGCGAGCACCACCTCGCCGGCGGCGAGCGCGATACCCGGAGCCAGCGGCGTCAGCTCAGGACGACGGGGCCCGGAGCTGCGCGGCCGGGCCAGCACGCCGTCGACGCGGCGCCAGGTGAGCCGGCTGAGGTGGGCGATGCGCCGTCCCAGCCGGCGTACCAGCGCCTGGGCGGCGCCCTGGTCGGGCAGGCCGAGCTGCTGCGCCAGCGGCGCCCACATCTCTGGACCGACCCGGTCGGTGGCCCGGCCGGCGAGGTCGTGCACCACGTCGCGACAGTCGAGCAAACCTCGCCGGGCCGACTCCAGGTCTGCGTGCGGCACGTCCACCAGCCAGGTAGCGCTCAGCGCCCGCAGGGTGGTGGCGTCGCGGAGGCCGCCGGCAGCCTCCTTCAGGTCGGGGACGCTGGCGTGGGCCAGCTCGCCGAGCAGGCGGTGGCGTTGCTCGACCAGGCGGCGCAGCTCCGGCAGCCGCTGCCGCGCCTGTTGGCGCCACTGGGCGAGGGTCTGGCTGCGGAGCTGGAGGGTGAGTCCGTGGTCGCCGGCGAGATGGCGCGCATCGAGCAGGCCGAGCGCGACGCGGACGTCGGCCTCGGCGGCGCTCGCCATCTCGGGCAGCGAGCGCACCGAGTGGTCCAGAGCGACTCCGGTGTCCCAGAGCGGGTACCACAGCCGCTCGGCAAGGTCGCCGACCTCGATCTCGGGGTCGTGGACCAGGACGACGTCGAGATCGGAGTGGACGGCAAGCTCGCCACGGCCGTAGCCCCCCACCGCGACCAGCGCTACTCCGGCCGCCGGGCCGGACGCCGCCTGATAAGACCCGATGCAGAGCATGTCCGCCGCGGCGGTGCGCGCGGCGCGCTCCTCGGCGGTCACGTATTCCCGGGATCGGTCAGATCGCGGCTTCGTCGCGGTCGCCGGTGCGGACGCGTACGACGGTCTCGATGGCGCTCACCCAGACCTTGCCGTCGCCGATCCGACCGGTCTGGGCGCTGCCGACGACCGCCTCGACGATCGCCTCGACGTCGCCGTCCTCGACGACGATCTCGATGCGGATCTTGGGCACCAGCGCGATGTCGTACTCAGCACCGCGATAGACCTCGGTATGGCCCTTCTGCCGGCCGTAGCCGCTGACCTCACTGACGGTCATGCCGGTGACCCCGACCGCCTCGAGGGCGACCCGGACGTCCTCCCACTTGTGCGGCTTGATGACCGCCGTGACGAGCTTCACAGTCACCAACCTTAGAGGGCGGCCGCGTCGCGGTCGCCGGTGCGGACGCGTACCACGGTCTCGATCGGGCTGAGCCACACCTTGCCGTCACCGATCCGACCGGTCTGGGCGGTGCTGACGATCAGGCCGACCACATCGGTGGCGTCGCCGTCCTCGACGACGATCTCGATGCGGATCTTGGGCACCAGCGCGATGTCGTACTCGGCACCGCGATAGACCTCGGTATGGCCCTTCTGCCGGCCGTAGCCGCTGACCTCGCTGACGGTCATGCCGGTGACGCCGAAGGTCTCCAGCGCCTCGCGCACGTCCTCCCACTTGTGCGGCTTGATGACCGCGGTCACGAGCTTCACGCGAGGACCCCCGTTCCGGCGGCGATGTCGTAGGCGGTCTCACCGTGCTGGTCGGCGTCGATGCCGTCGGACTCGGCCTCGTCGGCGATGCGCCAGCCGATGGTGTACTTGATGGCCAGGCCGAGGATCACGGTGATGACGCCGGTCCACACGACCGTGACCAGGACACCCATGACCTGGTTGCCGAGCGAGGCCAGCCCGCCGCCGTAGAACAGCCCGTCGATGCCACCGGGCGCGGAGGCACTGGACACCAGCCCGATCAGCAGGCTGCCGGTGATGCCGCCGACCAGGTGCACCCCGACGACGTCGAGCGAGTCGTCGTACGCGAACTTGAACTTCAGGCCCACGGCCAGTGCGCACAGCGCTCCGGCGACGGCACCGATCACGATCGCGCCGACCAGGGTCACCGCGCCGCAGGAGGGCGTGATGGCGACCAGACCGGCCACGATGCCGGAGGCCGCCCCGAGCGAGGTGGCCTTGCCGAGGGTGATCCACTCGACGAGCAGCCAGGCGAGCATCGCGGCCATGGTGGCGATGGTGGTGTTGACGAAGGTGGTGCCGGTCTCGGACATGAACTGGCTCATCTGGTCCTCGATCGAGGCGTCCGGCGCGAAGACGATCGAGCCGACGTTGAAGCCGTACCAGCCCATCCACAGCAGCCCGGCCCCGGTCAGCGTGAGCGGCAGGTTGTGCGGCCGGATGGGCTCCTTCCCGAAGCCTGCCCGGCGGCCGATGATCAGCACCAGGACCAGCGCGGAGATGCCGGCGTTGATGTGCACCACGGTGCCGCCGGCGTAGTCCTGCGGCGCCCAGTGCTCGGCGATGAAGCCGCCGCCCCACACCATGTGGGCGATCGGGAAGTAGCACAGCGTCACCCAGAACACGATGAACACGATCCAGGCGGAGATCTTCACGCGGTCGGCGAGCGCGCCGCTGATCAGCGCTGCGGTGATGACGGCAAAGGTCATCTGGAACGAGACGCCGATGAAGCTGCTCCACTCGACATCCTTGAGGCCGAAGAGCGTGAACGGGTTGGCGAAGAAGTCGGTGCCGTCGGTCCCGAAGGACATCGACCAGCCCCACAGGTAGTAGACGATGCCGACGACGCCCATGCTGACGAACGACATCATCATCATGTTGAGCACCGACTTCGCGCGGCTCATGCCGCCGTAGAACAGCGCCAGCGCCGGCGTCGTCATCATCAGGACGAAGGCGGTCGCCACGATCATCCAGGCGTAGTAGCCGTCCACTCAGACCTCCAGTCGGGACACGAACAAGCGTTCTGCCACCTTCGCGGGTCCGTATTTCCGCATCGCCAGCCGAATGTTTCGGGAATGACACAGATACCCCGCCTCTGTTTCGAACAGGTAACGGCGCGGGCTCGTCAGGGCAGTCGCCAAGTGGCCATGAGGCTCCGACGGAGCACCACAGTCAGGAGCGGGCGCGTTGACGCCTCCTCGCCGAGAGCAGTGCGATCGGCACATTGGGCGCGTCCGGCGTATAGGCGTCTCGACGGGGTCGGCCCCAACGGTTGACGACGATCTCCCGCTCCCAGGCCTCACCGCGGGTCGCGTGTCCGCGGGTCAGCGACTCGAAATGGTAGAGCTCACAGCTGGCGATGTAGAGGACCCGATAGCCGGCAGCACGGATCTTGTAGTTGAGGTCGACGTCGTTGTAGTTGACGGGCAGCCGCTCGCTGAATCCGCCGACTTCGAGGAATACCTCGCGGCGCATCGCCATACAGGCGGCGGTCACGCCACTGACTTCACGGCTCACGACCGCCTCGCCAAAGTCGCCGAAGACATCTCCGGGCGACATCCAATAGGGGTGGAAATAGCCGTCGTGAGTGAAGGAAAGCCCGATGTGCTGGATCCTGCCGTCGCTGAAGAAGAGCTTCGCGCCGGTCGCGCCGACGCCGGGATCCTCCAGCGGCGCGACCAACTCCTCCAGCCATCGGTCGGTGCGGACCTCGATGTCGTCGTTGAGCAGGACGATGCGATCCCCGGTTGCGGCAAGCACCCCGAAGTTGATCTTGCGGCTGTAGTTGAAAGGCTCGTCGAACCTCACCAACACCAACCGATCGCCGGCGATCGCCTGCAGTTCGTCGAGCACCGACGCCGGAGTGACTGCGTCGTAGACGACGACGATCTCGAGGTTGTCGTGCTCGGTACGAGCCAGCAACGAACGAACCGCCTCGACCACGAGGCGTCGCTCGCGCGCCCAGACGACGGTCAGGTCACCGCGCGTGGGGATGACGACACTGACCCGGCGTTCGGCGGGCAACGGCCGCTCGATCCGGTAGAGGCCCTGCGACACGCCCTGCCGGACCGTCCCGGCCAGACCCTGGCGTTCGAGGTGCTCTTGAATCGCCTTCTGGGCCGCGATGTAGGCATAAGGCTTGGCATCCGGGTCGCCCGACGTCGATCCGGGCACCACCCGCCAGTGGTAAAGCACCTTGGGGATGTGCTCGATGCGCCGAGCGACCTCGGTCACCCGCAGCACCAGGTCGTAGTCCTGGGAGCCGTCGAAACCTTCCCGGAAACCGCCGACCTGGTCCAGGACAGTTCTCCTGATCACCGAGAAGTGACAGGTGTACATATGGCCGCGGAATCGCTCCGGTGACCAGTCGGGCTTGTAGAAGTGGTGGTAGTGCTTGCCGTCGGCGTCGATCTTGTCCTCGTCGGAATAGATGTAGTCGACGTCGTCGTGAGCGGCGATGACCTCGGCATTGCGCTGCAACGCGGTCCGAACGAGCATGTCGTCGTGGTCGAGCAGGCCGACGAAGGTGCCCCGGGCCAACGCGACCCCGTCGTTGGAGGCGGCCACGATGTGCCCGTTCGTCTCCCGCTCCACCAGCCGGATCCGCGGATCGTGAGCGACGTAGTCGCGGAGGACACGCCTGACCTCCGGATCGGGCGAGCAGTCGTCGACCAGGATCAACTCCCAGTCGTCCAACGTCTGGGCGAGCACGGAGTCCACCATCTCGCGCATCGCCGAGATCGGCGGGTTGTAGACCGGAGTGACGATGGAGAAGAGCGGAGGCTCTGTCCGCGTCGCGGTCATCGCTTGAGCTTCCCGAGCGGGGAGGTCACGACGCGGCCGACACGCCAGGTGTGCGACTGCCGCAAGGACTTCGTCTCCGCGAGGGCCTCGCGAAGGCGCCGGCGCAGGGTGCGGGCACGCGCGCGCTGTGCGGCCAACTCGGCCTCCAGCCTCACGATCGTCGCTTCGAGTCCCACGACGCTGTCGCGGGAGACCAGTTCGGCGTGATTCGCCAGCAGCGCCTGGTCACTGAGGATGACCTCGCGGGCACGTGCCTCGCGCGGGTCCGGGGCCGGGTCGCGGTCCTGCAGGTCGCCGAGAGCGCGGCGAAGGTCGTTGCGCTCCCGGTCGACGGCGACCAGGGCCTGCCGCTTCTCGAAGACCTCCAGCTGGAGCGGGGAGAGCAAGGTCTCGTACTGGTGCACCACCGCGGCCGGTTGCCGGTCGGCACGCTCGAACAGCACCGCCCACGGTGTCAGGAAGCTGGCGTCGAAGTCCGTACGCCGAAAGAAGCCTCGCTCGGCGAAATAGCTCGCCCAATCGGCTGTCGGGCGCACGTTGACATGGGTCGCCTCGCCGAAGTCGGTCGGCGTCGAACTGAGCAGCACCCGGTCGCTCGCGGCGCACATGTTGTCGATCGCGGTGAGCGCGTCGGCTTGCGTCATGTGCTCGACCACCTCGACGCAGGTGATCAGGTCGTAGCGCCCCTCGATCACGTCGGTCGCCGACGCGACCTGCAGCCGGTCGCGCACCTGCGGGTCCGCGGTCTGCACGGCGTATTCGGAGATGTCGAACCCGCGGGCGTCCACCCCGAGCTCGGCCAGGGCCTGGACCAACAGCCCACGCGCACAACCGACGTCCAGCGTCCGGTGCGGTCCGAGCGAGGTCTTGATCCGGTTCGCCGCCCCGCGGAAGAAAGCTCGCCAAGGCTCGGAGTCCCAGGAGTATTCCTCGTCGCCGCCAAGATGCGAGCCGTCATAGTAGAACTCACCGTATTCGGCGGTCGCCGACTCGGTCCCGTTCGCTGAACTCATCTCATGCCCCATCTACCCGTGTCCACCAGTGTGAGGACGCCACAGACTACCTTTGCCCCGTATCGAACCCCGAAAGGCAGGCCCTTGCGACGACTGGCAGTCATGGCTCACTACGACCCCACCGGCGCGCTCGGGCCACACGTCCGGCGCCAGGTCACGGCCCTGGCCAGCTGGTTCGACGACCTGGTGGTCGTCTCGACCGCCGACCTGCGCGAGGAGTCCCGGCGCTGGCTCGCCGCTCACGCCCGGTTGGTCGAGAGGGGCAACGAAGGCTACGACTTCTACTCCTACAAGGTGGGCCTGGATTCGGCCGACCTGCTCGACTACGACGAGGTGGCGATCTGCAATGACACCTACGTCTTGCTGCGCGACTACGCCGACCTCTTCGCCGACATGGCCCCTCGCCCGGCCGACTTCTGGGGCCTCACCATGAGCAACGAGATCAAGCCTCATGTGCAAAGCTTCTTCGTGCTCTTCCGTGAGCAGGCGCTACGCTCCACGGCCTTCGCCGACTTCTGGGCCGGGATGGAGCCCATCTCGGCTCGCCACAAGGTGATCCGGCGCTACGAGGTGGGGATGAGCCGCCGGTTGATGGATGCGGGACTCGTCGCCGCCGGCCACTTCGTGCCCACCGATGCCGACCTGCGCATGGCTCGACTCCGTTGCCGCGCCTTTCTGCTGCGCCGCTACGGGATGCCCCGGGACCGGGAAGGGTGGCGCCGGCTGCGGGACAACCCCCGGCAGGGTCGCTGGAACCCGACCGCCGGCCTGGCTGACCGCGCCTTGGATCAGACTCGGTTGCCGTTCGCCAAGATCGACGTCTTCCGCTACGACCCTTATGGACTCGACGCCGAGAAGTTGCTCTACCTGTGCGAGGAGGCGATGCCGGATGCCTTCGCCGGCGTACGCGACTTCCTGGCAGCCACCGCGGCGAGCTACCCGGAGCGGCGAGGCAGCGAACTGCGCGCCATCCCTCGGTGGCTGGAGCCGATCGGCGCTCGGCTGCGATACCGAGCGCCGTAGCCGGCCGTCCACCACCTCCGCAACCTCGGCGGTCATCCTTCAATCCAGCAGCGGCGCTACCGCCTGCGCGAACGCGTGGGACATCGCCGCCGGAGGCCGAGCCTCGGCATAGGCCCTGGCCGCGGCACCGGCACGCTCTCGTGCCGCCGGGTCGAGGACGAGGTCCGCGATCGCCGTCCTGATGGTCTCCAGCAGCGAGGCGTCGTCGGCCGGGTCGAAGAGTCGTACATGCGGCTCCTCGGCCAGGCCGTGCAGGCTCGGCACCGCCGGCGCGACCACCGGCAGCCCGTAGCCCTGGGCGAGCAGCAGCACCCCCGAGTTGAGGATGCCGCGGTAGGGCAGCACCGCCAGGTCGGCGGCCCGCATCCACACCTGGAGCTCGGCGTCGGGGAGGTGCTCGAAGCGGCAGACCACCCCCGGTGCGGCGGCGAGTTCCGCCATCAGCTCGGCGATGCCCTCCTGGGCGCCAGGCTTGCCGGCGACCAGCAGCCGCAGCCGGTCCTCGGCGAGGCGCAGCTCCTCGAAGGCGCCCAGCAGCCGATCCAGGCCCTTGTAGGGACGCACCCCGCCGATCGCGATCAGCACCCGGTCGCCGTCGTCGAGGCCGAGGCGGGCCCGGGCCCCGGCACGGGAGATCCAGTCGGGGTACTCCCCCACATAGCTCGGGTGCTCGATGACCACGCTGCGGGAGCGGTCGATCGTGTAGTAGGGCTCGGTGGCGTCGTACGTCGCCTCGGACATGACGTGGACGAGGTCGGCATGTGCGGTGAGCATCCGGCCCAGCTCGATCTCGCCCCACAGGTGCTGGGCGTCGTGCGAGATGACGTTGTGGACCGTCCACACCAGTCGGCCCCCGGCGGCCTTGAACGCCTCGACCAGGCCGGTGACCTCGGCCAGCACCCGGTAGGCCCGCAGCGGCCCCTCGACGCGCTGCAGGATCGGCGAGGTCCAGTGCAGGTGCACCACGCCCGGGTCCTCGCCCGCCTCTGCCGCGTCGATACGCGACCGCAGCAGCGGCCGGAACCCGCTGCGGCCCTCCAGCTCGACCCCGGCCGCGGCCAGATCGCGGTAGAGCATCGTCTGGTAGGGGTTCGCTATCCGATAGTCGGGGAAGAACGCGATCCGACTCATCTGCGCCGCCGACGGGACAGACCGCGCGGCGCCGCGGCCGCGGCGCGGAGCTCGGCGAGCTCGCTCTCCAGCTCGGCGACCCGGCGCTTGAGACCCTTGACCTCCGCTCGTTCGGCGGCCAGCTCCTCGGCACTCGCCGCGATCTCGGCGACGGTGTCCACGTGCTGCCGCTCGAACGCCTCGCGCAGCCGGGCGAGCTCGGTGGCGTCGGGTGAGTCAGGCATTGCTGGCCTCCGGGCGTGGATAGGTGGTGATGTCGTCGACCCGGCCGGTCACGCCGGCCCGGGCGTCGTCCAGAGCACGGCCGACGAGCCGCTCGAAGTCGGGCAGCCAGGCCGGCGCATGCTCCTCGATCTTGCCGCGCCAGTTCGCCACCCAGCGCTGCTGGATGTCGGTCAGCGCCACCTCCGGGTCGACGTCGAGCGTGACCGCGAACCGGGCCCGGTTGCGGATCATGTAGTAGAGGAAGTACGGCGCCGGCAGCACGTCGCTGGAGCGCTTGTCGTGGACCATCGTGGCGTTCTGCTCGACCCGGACGGCCCAGCCGGCGGCGGCCGCCCGCAGGCACCACTCGGTCTCCTCGTAGTAGAGGAAGTAGCCCTCCGGCAGCGGGCCGAGCTGCTCGAAGACCTGCCGACGGGCGAGCAGGGCGGCGCCGGTGACATAGTCGGCGCTCACCCGCTTCGGCGGGTGCGCCGCGGCCGGCTGACGGTAGTGGCGATGACGGGTGCGGCCGAACTCGCGATTGACGAAGCCGCCGTCGAACCAGATCTCCTGCTCGGGACCGGGAAACAGGATGCGCGGTCCGACGATGCCGGTCCTCGGCTCCTCGGCGAGCACCGTCCGCAGCCTGCCGAGGGTGTCGGGGGCGACGATGGCGTCGGGGTTGAGCAGCCAGATCTGGTCCAGGTCGTGCTTGAGCAGGCGTCGTACCCCGAGGTTGGAGCCGCCCGCATAGCCCAGGTTGTCGCCGCTGGCGATCACCTCGACCCGGCCGTCGCCAGCCCTCCGGAGCCGGTCGTAGTCGTCGTCCTCGGGGCCGTTGTGGATCACGACCGGCAGCAGGTCGAGGTCCTCGGAGCGCTCCAGCGCGGCCAGGCAGCGCAGCGTGTCGTCGGGGTGGCCGTAGCTGACGATCACCACGCCGGTCGCGACGCGCATCCGGGACCGCCTCAGCCGAGCAGGGCGTCGACGAACGCCTCGGGGCTGAACGGGGCCAGGTCGTCGGGGCCCTCGCCGAGGCCGACCAGCTTGACCGGGACGCCGAGCTCGCGCTGCACCTGCACCACGATGCCGCCCTTGGCGGAGCCGTCCAGCTTGGTGAGCACGATGCCGGTGACGTCGACCACCTCGGAGAACACCCGGGCCTGGATCAGGCCGTTCTGGCCGGTGGTCGCGTCGAGGACGAGCAGCACCTCGGTGACCGGCGCCTGCTTCTCGATGACCCGCTTGACCTTGCCGAGCTCGTCCATCAGGCCCTGCTTGTTCTGCAGCCGGCCGGCGGTGTCGACCAGGACGGTGTCGGCGCCGCGCTCGACGCCCTCCTTGGCAGCCTCGAAGGCGACGCTGGCGGGATCGCCGCCCTCGGGGCCGCGGATCACCTCGACGCCCACTCGCTCGCCCCAGGTGGCGAGTTGGTCGACGGCGGCGGCACGGAAGGTGTCGGCGGCGCCGAGGACGACGCTGCGGTCCTCGGCGACCAGGATGCGGGCGAGCTTGCCGACGGTGGTGGTCTTGCCGGCGCCGTTGACGCCCACGACGAGTACGACGCCCGGAGCGCCGTCCGCCCCGGAGACCTGGAGCCGGCGGTCCATCTCGGGGCCGACCAGGGTCACCAGCTCCTCGCGCAGCACGCTCTTCGGGTCGCCCGCGGCGGTGCCCTCGACGCGAAGCCGGGTGCGCAGCCGCTCGACCAGCTCCTGGGTCGGCGCGACGCCGATGTCGGCGGTGATGAGGACGTCCTCGATCGACTCCCAGGTGTCCTCGTCGAGCCGGTCGCGGCTGAGCAGCGCCAGCAGGCCCTTGCCGAAGCCACCCTGGCCGGCGAGCCGCTGACGCAGCCGCACCAGCCGGGAGGCGGTGCCCTCCGGTCGTTCGACCGTGGTCGCGGGAGCGACCGGCTCCGGCTCGGCGGCCAGGTCTGCGGGAGCCGCGGGAGGCGCCGACGGGGTCGCCGGCAACTCCGGTCCCGGGTGGACGTGCGGCAGCGCGGCCTTGCGGCGACGCCCGCTCACCACCAGCCCGGTGGTGGCGCCGGCCACCACGATCACGACAGCCAGGATGATGAGGATCAGCGTCATGGGGTCATCCAATCAGAGCAACCGGCCGCGAGGCTCCACAGGTCGATGGCACGCTAGTGGTCGTCTCTGGAAGTTCGTGGGGCCGGGACGAACTTCCAGAGACGACCACTAGCGTGCCATCGACCTGTGGAGCCTCGCGGCCGGTTGCTCTGATTGGATGACCCCA
>NZ_JASGDQ010000061.1:0-89610 GCF_047607185.1 Nocardioides sp.
GCTTCACTTGATAAGTGCCCGATCTGCTCGGTGGTTCTGACCTTCGCAAGCCAGAGTCTCCCAAGCAGAACGGGCACTTTCACGTTCCTAGGCCGCGCGTCACCAGATCACCCATGAAACGCCGAGGTTAGCTGACGCTCAAGTCTTGGAGCGCGTGTGGCACGCCGACCCACTACGGCGCCACCGGCCCCGGCGTCGATCGCTCCATCAAGCCAGACATCCACCACACCGGCGGAAGAGCCCTCTACACGCGGCCCGTCGTCGTGCCAGGCCAAGAGACCGTCGCCCTCGGGCTCGCCCCGACGGCACTCGCCGGTCCTGGCCTTCAAGTCGCTGCACCAGGCCGCGGCGGCGCGACCAACAACACGGTGTTCAGCGTCGGCACCAGCAACGCCACAGCCCTGGTCACTCGCGAGGCCAGCCGCCTGTTCGACATCCTCGAAGCGGGAACCGACAGCGAAGACGATCTGCCCCTGCCTGACCCGCAGTACCACCCGCTACTCGTGCGCGCCTTGCTTCTCATGCCAGCAGTTGGGGCGGCTGGGACTCCTACTTCCGGCGAGAGCTCGGGATCAACGGTCAAGACGCCCGACGCAAACTATCGGCGCTGCTCGGCTACGGAAAGCTCGACACATCCCGCCTTGGCGTCGCCGCCACGAACCGCGCGGTGCTCGTCGCCGGCAGCCTGATCGGCAGAGATCAGCGCCACACCTACGACCTCCCGCTGCCACCCTCGCTTCGGACCCGTGCGGAGTGGCACCGCTTCGCCATCACCCTCGCCTACGCCGTTCCCACCGTCGGGCATCTCACCCGATACCGCGGCGCGAAGGTCTACTTCGACACTCCGGACACCACCCTCGCGGCCGGCGACCGGATCGAGGGCGAGCGCTTCACCGTCCGACGAGGGAGCCTCCAGCACGAACTGGTCCAAGGAACGCGAGCGATGGTGTTCAGAGACGGCGCTTCGTTTCCGATCCACATCGAGTGCATGGACGACGCCCAACGCCTCGGTGCAGGCAAGAACGTCCGCTACGCGCTCGTCGTCTCGATCGAGACCACCGAGGAAGTCTCCACAACGATCCACGACGAAGTGCGAGCCAGACTCCGCCAGCAAGCGCGTGAGCGTGCCCGCGGGCGCATCCAGAGTTGAATCGAAGCGCTGGCTACCGCGCCCCACTTCCAGCGCAAGGCACTTCTTCCAATCAGCCCACCCGCTAAACGGGCAAGAAGAGCCTCTTGGAGGCCTAACGCCGATCGCTTCTTAGGGCGCAGCCGCCGGGCGGCGGCCGCGGGGGCGAATCTCAACGCCTTCCGCGGCTACGGCCCTTCTTACTGCCTGCTGACTGACACCGAACCGTAGCCCGACCTCCACGAGCGTCAGCCCGCTCTCGTACAGACGCACAGCTTCGGGAGTGTCCGCCAACGCGAGCCCGCGCTGACGCAGCGGGACCGAGCGACGAACCAGGTGTGCGGCCGCCGTCCTGGTGTAGATGCCGAACCTCCTGCTGACCTCGGCAATGTTCAGCCCCTCGCCGTACAGGGCCACGAGCTCGTCGACCTGGGCGGCGCTCAGAAAAGTTTGAGTCTTCCCAACTGAACGGATCAGCCGACCCCGGTCATCGGTGATCGAGGGTTCCAAGGGCCGCTCACTACGCTTGTAGACACCCCGAGACAGGCGGGAAGCCACGGTTTTCATGGCCGGGGAAAAGTTCTCAAACTCTCTACGCAGGTGCACGCCACCGTCCGGCGAGGCGCTCGTCGCGCCGGAAGGGGGAATGGTCAGCCCCGCTTGTAGGCGGGGGCGACCTCGTTGATGGCGTCGCCCATCCGGTGGATGCGCAGCGCGTTGGTGGAGCCGGGGATGCCCGGCGGGGCGCCGGCGATGATCACTACGAGGTCGCCCTCCTCGACCCGGCCCAGCTGCAGCAGCGCCTCGTCGACCTGGCGGACCATCTCGTCGGTGTGCTCGACCTCGGCGGTCTTGAACGTCTCCACGCCCCAGCTGAGCGAGAGCTGGGAGCGGACGTTGGCGAACGGGGTGAAGGCCAGCACGGGGATCGGGCCGCGCAGCCGGGAGAGCCGGCGGGCGGAGTCGCCGCTGGCCGTGAAGGCGACGAGGTACCTCGCGCCGACCCGCTCGGCGACCTCCTCGGCGGCCTTGGCGATGATGCCGCCCTTGGTGTGCGGATCCCAGTCGATATTGGCGGCCAGTCCGTTGAACTCGAACGCGTGGCTCTCGGTGGCGGAGACGATGCGGGCCATGGTCTCGACGGTGTGGACGGGATACTCCCCCACGCTGGTCTCGGCGGAGAGCATCACCGCGTCGGCGCCGTCGAGCACCGCATTGGCGACGTCGGAGGCCTCTGCCCGGGTGGGCTGCGGGTTGGTGATCATCGACTCGAGCATCTGGGTGGCCACGATGACCGGCTTGGCGTTGAGCCGGGCCTTCTCGACGATCCGCTTCTGGAGGAAGGGCACCTCCTCCAGCGGGCACTCCACCCCCAGGTCGCCCCGGGCGACCATGAAGCCGTCGAAGGCCTCGATGATCTCGTCGAGGTTGTCGATGGCCTGCGGCTTCTCGATCTTGGCGATGATCGGCACGTTGACGCCGACCTCGCGCATCACCTTGCGGACGTCCTCGGCGTCGGCGGCGTTGCGCACGAACGAGAGCGCCACGAAGTCGACCGCGAGGCTCAGCGCGAACCGCAGGTCGTCGATGTCCTTCTCCGACAGTGCCGGCACCGAGACCGCGACGCCGGGCAGGTTGATGCCCTTGTGATCGCTGACCGGGCCACCGACCAGCACCTCGGTGGCGACGTCGGTGCCCTCGACGCCGGTGACCCGCAGCCGGATCTTGCCGTCGTCGATCAGGAGCATGTCGCCGACCTTGACGTCGCCGGGAAGCCCCTTGTACGTCGTACCGCAAATGGTGGCGTCGCCCTCGACGTCGCGGGTGGTGATGGTCCAGGCCTGGCCGCGGCGCAGCGTCCACTTGCCGCCCTCGGGGCGGGCCTTGAAAGTTTCCAGCCGGATCTTGGGCCCCTGCAGGTCGGCCAGGATGCCGACGCCCTTGCCGCTGGCGTCGGAGGCCTCGCGGACCAGTCGGTAGCGCTCGGCGTGCTCTTCGTGGGTGCCGTGGCTGAAGTTGAGCCGGGCGATGTCCATGCCGGCATAGACCAACTCGCGGATCCGTCGTTCGGAGCCGACTGCCGGGCCCAGGGTGCATACGATCTTGGCTCGCCTCACGTCGACACAGTCTACCGCTTAGATCGATCCAATGCCCCGTCGGGTGGGCAGCGGACCTCCGCGCCGCCCACCCGACGCGGCTCAGACCATCAGCGGCCGGTCGGTCGGCCTGATCGGCGCGGGGAGCGCCGTCGAGCCGGTGAGGTAGGCGTCCACAGCAGCGGCCGCGGACCGGCCCTCGGCGATGGCCCAGACGATGAGCGACTGGCCGCGACCGGCGTCGCCGGCGACGTAGACGCCCGGGACCGAGGTCGCGAAGGAGGCGTCGCGGGCCACATTGCCGCGCGGGTCCAGCTCGACGCCGAGCTGCTCGACCAGGCCGGGCTGCTCCGGGCCGACGAAGCCCATCGCGAACAGCACCAGGTCGGCCATGAGCTCCCGCTCGGTGCCCTCCTGCTCGACCAGCCTGCCGTCCTGGAAGGAGACCTCGACGAGCTTGAGCGCCCGCACGTTGCCGTCCTCGTCGCCGAGGAACTCCTTGGTCGAGACGGCGTAGACCCGGCTCTGCACATCGAGCTGGGCGCCCTCCTCGTGGGCGGAGGAGACCCGGTAGATCATCGGGTACGTCGGCCAGGGCTGCCCGGCGGGACGATCCTCGGTCGGCTGCGGCATGATCTCGAGCTGGGTGATCGAGGCGGCGCCCTGCCGGATCGAGGTGCCCAGGCAGTCGGCACCGGTGTCGCCGCCGCCGATGATGACGACGTGCTTGTCGGTCGCAGAGATCGGCACCTGATCTGGCGCCAATGGCTGGCCGAGCGCGGCGCGGTTGGCCTGCGGCAGGAACTCCATCGCCTGGTGGATGCCCTTCAGCTCCCGTCCCGGCACCGGCAGGTCGCGCGGCACCGTGGAGCCCATGGCGAGCACGATGGCGTCGTACCGCTCCTTGAGCTGGTCCCCGGTGATGTCGGTGCCGACCGCGACGCCGGCCCGGAAGACGGTGCCCTCGCGGCGCATCTGCTCCAGCCGCCGGTCGAGGTGCTTCTTCTCCATCTTGAACTCGGGGATGCCGTAGCGCAGCAGACCGCCGAGGGCGTCGGCGCGCTCGTAGACCGCGACCGTGTGACCGGCGCGGGTCAGCTGCTGGGCGGCGGCCAGACCGGCGGGGCCGGAGCCGATCACCGCGACGGTGCGGCCGGAGAGCCACTCCGGCGGCTGCGGCCGGACGAATCCCGACTCCCAGGCCTTGTCGATGATCGAGACCTCGATGTTCTTGATGGTCACCGGGTCCTGGTTGATGCCGAGCACGCAGGCGGTCTCACACGGCGCGGGGCACAGCCGGCCGGTGAACTCCGGGAAGTTGTTGGTCGCGTGCAGCCGCTCGATGGCGCCCTCCCAGTCGTCGCGCCAGACCAGGTCGTTCCACTCGGGGATGATGTTGCCCAGCGGGCAGCCCTGGTGGCAGAACGGGATGCCGCAGTCCATGCAGCGGCTGGCCTGGGTCGTGATGATCGGCAGCAGCGCCCGGCCGATGCCGCCGGGGTAGACCTCGTCCCAGTCCTTGACGCGCTCCTCGACGGGGCGGCGCCGCGCGACCTCGCGGCCCTCCTTGAGAAAGCCCTTCGGGTCAGCCATTGCGTGCCTCCTTGTCCCTGTGCTGGCTCCGCTCAGCCATGGAGGACCTCCATGATCCGGGCGGCGGCCTCGTCCTCGGACAGCCCCTCCTCGAGGGCCTCCTCGCGGGCCTCCAGCACTCGCTTGTAGTCGCTGGGCATGACGAGTGTGAACCGCGCCAGCGCGGCGTCCCAGTCGCCGAGGAGGCCACTGGCCACCTCGCTGCCGGTCTCCTCGAAGTGCTTGACCACCAGGGTCTTGAGCTCGTCGGCGTACTTGGCCGAGACCGGTCCCAGCTCGACGAGCTCGGGGTTGACCCGGAACTCCTTGAGGTCGAGCACGAAGGCGTAGCCGCCCGACATGCCGGCCGCGAAGTTGCGGCCGGTCTTGCCGAGCACGACCACGCGGCCGCCGGTCATGTACTCGCAGCCGTGGTCGCCGACGCCCTCGGCCACCACGGTGGCGCCGGAGTTGCGCACGCAGCACCGCTCCCCCACGCCGCCGCGGAAGAACATCTCCCCCGAGGTCGCGCCGTAGCCGATGGTGTTGCCGGCGATGATGTGTTCCTCGGGCTTGAACGTCGCGGCCCGGTCGGGGCGTACGACGATCCGGCCGCCGGAGAGACCCTTGCCGACGTAGTCGTTGGCATCGCCCTCGAGCCGCAGCGTGATCCCGGTCGGCAGGAAGGCCCCGAACGACTGGCCGGCCGAGCCGGTGAAGGTCAGGTCGATGGTGCCGTCGGGCAGCCCCTCCCCGCCGTACCGCTTGGTGACCTCGTGGCCGACGATGGTGCCGACGGTGCGGTTGACGTTGCGGATCTCGCCGCTCCAGCGGACCGGCTCGCCGGTCTCGATGGCGGGCCGTACCACCGGCAGCAGCGTGGTGACGTCGAGCGACTTCTCCAGGCCGTGGTCCTGCGACTTGGTGTGATGCAGGTCCTGGGTGGCGAACTGCTCGGGCAGCTCGACGCGGTGGAAGATCGGCGACAGGTCGAGCCCGGAGGCCTTCCAGTGGTCGATCGCGTCGCGGGTGTCGAGCACCTCGACGTGGCCGACCGCCTCCTCGATGGAGCGGAAGCCCAGCGCGGCGAGGTGCTCGCGCACCTCCTCGGCGAGGTAGGTGAAGAAGTTCTCCACGAACTCCGGCTTGCCGGAGAACCGCTCGCGCAGCACGGGGTTCTGGGTGGCGACGCCCACCGGGCAGGTGTCGAGGTGGCAGACCCGCATCAGGATGCAGCCGCTGACCACCAGCGGCGCGGTGGCGAAGCCGAACTCCTCGGCACCGAGGAGCGCCGCGACGACCACGTCGCGGCCGGTCTTGAGCTGGCCGTCGGTCTGCACCACGATCCGGTCGCGCAGGCCGTTGAGGAGCAGCGTCTGCTGCGCCTCGGCGAGGCCGAGCTCCCAAGGGCCGCCGGCGTGCTTGAGGCTGGTCAGCGGGGAGGCGCCGGTGCCGCCGTCGTGCCCGGAGACGAGTACGACGTCGGCGTGGGCCTTGCTGACGCCGGCCGCGACGGTGCCGACCCCGACCTCGGCCACGAGCTTGACGTGGACCCGGGCCGACGGGTTGGCGTTCTTGAGGTCGTGGATCAGCTGTGCCAGGTCCTCGATGGAGTAGATGTCGTGGTGCGGCGGCGGGCTGATCAGGCCGACGCCCGGCGTGGAGTGCCGGGTCCTGGCCACCCAGGGGTAGACCTTGTTGCCCGGGAGCTGGCCGCCCTCGCCGGGCTTGGCGCCCTGGGCCATCTTGATCTGGATGTCGTCGGCGTTGGTGAGGTAGTCGCTGGTGACGCCGAACCGGCCGCTGGCGACCTGCTTGATCGCGGAGCGACGCTCCGGGTCGCGCAGCCGCTCGGGGTCTTCGCCGCCCTCGCCGGTGTTGGACTTGGCGCCCAGCCGGTTCATCGCGATGGCGAGGGTCTCGTGGGCCTCCTTGGAGATGGAGCCGTAGGACATCGCGCCGGTGGAGAACCGCTTGACGATCTCGCTGGCCGGCTCGACCTCCTCGATCGGGATCGGGGGCCGGTCCGAGTTGAACTTGAAGAGCCCGCGCAGCGTCATCAGCCGCTCCGCCTGCTCGTCGACGCGCTGGGTGTACTGCTTGAACACGTCGTAGCGGCCCTGCCGGGTGGCGTGCTGGAGCCGGAAGACGGTCTCGGGGTCGAACAGGTGCGGCTCGCCCTCGCGGCGCCACTGGTACTCCCCGCCGATGGCCAGCTCCCGGTGCGCGGGCGCGACCCCGTCGCGCGGGTAGGCGACCGCGTGCCGCTTGGCGACCTCCTCGGCGATGACGTCGAGGCCGATGCCGCCGAGCTTGGAGGTGGTGCCGGTGAAGTACTTGTCGACCACCGACTGGGAGAGGCCGACGCACTCGAAGATCTGCGCGCCGGTGTAGGAGGCCACGGTGGAGACGCCCATCTTGGACATCACCTTCAGCACGCCCTTGTTGAGCGCCTTGATGAGGTTCTTGACCGCCACCTCGGGGTCGGTCTTGACGTAGTAGCCCTCCCGGGCCAGGTCCTCGACCGACTCCATGGCGAGATAGGGGTTGACCCCGGCAGCGCCGTAGCCGACCAGCAGCGCGACGTGGTGGACCTCGCGGACGTCGCCGGCCTCGACCAGCAGGCCGACCCGGGTGCGGCTCTTCTCGCGCACCAGGTGGTGATGGACCGCGCCGGTGAGCAGCAGCGACGGGATCGGCGCCTTCTCGGCCGTCGAGTGACGGTCGGAGAGCACGATGATCCGGGCGCCGGCGGCGATCGCGTCGCTCACCTCGCGACAGATCTCCTCGATCCGGGCCGCCATCGCCTCGCCGCCGCCCTCGACGTCGTACAGGCCCCGGGAGACGTGGGTGACCAGGCCGGGGTGGTCGCCCTCGCGGTTGATATGCCGGATCTTGGCCAGGTCGTCGTTGGAGATGACGGGGTAGGGCAGCACCACCTGGCGGCATGACGCCGGGGTCGGCTCCAGCAGGTTGGCCTCCGGGCCGATCGAGCCGAACAGCGAGGTGACCAGCTCCTCGCGGATGGCGTCGAGGGGCGGGTTGGTGACCTGCGCGAACAGCTGCGCGAAGTAGTCGAAGATGAGCCGGGGCTTGCTCGACAGCGCCGCGATGGGCGAGTCGGTGCCCATCGAGCCCAGCGGCTCGGCGGCGGTGTTGGCCATCGGGGTGAGGATGACGCGCAGCTCCTCCTCGGTGTAGCCGAAGACCTGCTGGCGACGGGTGACCGAGGCGTGGGTGTGGACGATGTGCTCGCGCTCGGGGACGTCGTTGAGGTGGATCAGGCCGGCGTGCAGCCACTCGTCGTAGGGCTGCTCGGCGGCGAGTCGCGCCTTGATCTCCTCGTCCTCGACGATCCGGTGCTCCTCGGTGTCGATGAGCAACATCCGGCCCGGCTGCATCCGGCCCTTGCGGACGATCCGGGCGGGGTCGATGCCGTGGAGCACGCCGGCCTCGGAGCCGTAGACGACCAGGCCGTCGTCGGTGACCCAGAACCGGCCGGGACGCAGGCCGTTGCGGTCGAGCACCGCGCCGACCTGGGTGCCGTCGGTGAAGACCACGTTGGCGGGGCCGTCCCAGGGCTCCATGAGCGAGGCGTGGAACTCGTAGAAGGCGCGCCGCCGCTCGTCCATCTCGCCGTGGTTCTCCCACGCCTCGGGGATCATCATCAGCACGGCGTGGGGCAGGCTGCGACCGCCCAGGTGCAGCAACTCGAGCACCTCGTCGAAGGACGCCGAGTCCGAGGCGCCGGGGGTGCAGATCGGGAAGAGCCGCTCCAGGTCGCCGGGGATCAGGTCGGAGTCGAGCAGCGCCTCACGGGCCCGCATCCAGTTGCGGTTGCCCATGACGGTGTTGATCTCGCCGTTGTGGGCGATGAACCGGAACGGGTGGGACAGCGGCCAGCTCGGGAAGGTGTTGGTGGAGAACCGCGAGTGGACCACCGCGATCGCCGAGGCGACCCGCTCGTCGCGCAGGTCGGGGAAGACCTGGTCGAGCTGGGCGGTGGTGAGCATGCCCTTGTAGATCAGCGTGCGGCTCGAGAGCGACGGGAAGTAGACGTCGGTCTCCCGCTCGGCGCGCTTGCGCAGGCAGAACGCGAGCCGCTCCAGCGCCATCCCGGTGATCCGGGAGCCGGCGCCGGCGACGAAGATCTGCTCGAAGGCCGGCATCACCGCGCGGGCGGTAGGGCCCAGCGAGCTCGGGTCGACGGGGACGGCGCGCCAGCCGAGCACCGCGAGGCCCTCCTCGACGGCGATCTCCTCGATGAGCTGCTTGGTCTTGGCGACCTGGTCGACGTCGCCGGGCAGCATCGCGATGCCGACCGCGTAGGCGCCGTCCGGCGGGAGGTCGCCGATGCCGGCCTCTTGGCGGACCACCTCGCGCAGGAACGCGTCGGGGACCTGGATGAGGATGCCGGCGCCGTCGCCGGAGTTGGTCTCGGCCCCGGCCGCGCCGCGGTGGTCGAGGTTGAGCAGCGCGGTCACGCCCCGGCGGACGATCTCGTGGCTGGCAATGCCGGTCAGTGTCGCTACGAAGGCGACGCCGCAGGCGTCACGCTCGAAGCGCGGGTCGTAGAGACCCTGGGCGGCGGGGAAAGAGTGCTCGTAGGGCACTGGAACGCTCCCGTCGTCGGTCGTGCACAGACACGCTCGGGACCGGTCGTCTCGGTGAGGAGAGGTGCGGCGGGGCGTGTGCCGTGCGGTTCGGCTGAGGTTGGTGCAGGGGACGGCATTGGCCCACGCGCTGCGGCGAACGTTACCACGAAGTTACGGGGCCTGCACCGACTCCCCCGACTCCCGGTGCTGGTCGACGTACACGCTGTTCTCGCGGCCAGGATGGCGCTTGAGGCTCCAGAGGAAGTACGCCGTGGCGGCGACGAAGACCACGATCGAGGTCCAGACGTTGAACCGGAGCCCGAGGACGTCGTTGAGCTCGACATTGTCGATGCGCAGCATCTCGATCCAGCCGCGGCCGGCGGTGTAGACCATGGCGTAGAGGGCCAGCATCCGCCCGTGCCCGATGCGGAACCGCCGCTCCAGCCAGAGCAGCAGCGCGAAGCCGAGCAGGTTCCAGATGCACTCGTAGAGGAAGGTCGGGTGGAAGGTCGCCGTCGCGGGCAGGTCGGCGCCCTGGAGGGATTCGACATAGGCGTCGGTGAAGTGGGCGCGGTCGATCTCGACGGCCCACGGGGCGTCGAGCGGCTTGCCGTAGAGCTCCTGGTTGAACCAGTTGCCCCAGCGGCCGATCGCCTGGGCGACCAGCAGCGTCGGGCCGATGGTGTCGACCAGGGGCCCGATCCGGATGCCCTTGCGCTTGGCGGCGATGATCGCGCCGAGCGCGCCGCCGGCGATGCCGCCCCAGATGCCGAGGCCGCCGTGCCAGACGTAGAGCGCGTTCCAGGCGCTCTTGCCGGCGCCGAAGTAGAGGTCGTGGTCGGTGGCGACGTGATAGAGCCGGGCGCCGACGATGCCGAACGGCACCGCCCAGAGCGCGATGTCCTGGATCTCGCCGGTCTTCCCGCCGCGAGCCTTCCAGCGCAGCTCGGAGAGCCAGACCGAGACGATGATGCCGGCGACGATGCACAGCGCGTAGCCGCGAATCGGGATCGGGCCGATGTCCCAGACGCCGTTGCTGGGGCTGGGGATGCTGAGTGGGATCATTCCTCCGGCTGCTTTCCGTGCAGGATGGCCTGGATGTCGGCGGCGTACTGCGCCGAGGAGGTCTCCATGTTCCACAGCACCGTGCTGATGTGGTCGGGCGTGACCGCGGTGACGATCGTGGAGTGGGTGGTGAGGTCGTAGCCGCCACTCGGCAGCTCGGTGCCGTCGGAGACGTAGACCGCGAGCGGCTTGCCGAGCGCCACGATGTCGTCGAGGTCGCCGGTCAAGCCGATGAAGTCCGTGCCGTAGTGGTCGAGGTAGTCGCGCAGCACCTGCGGCGTGTCCCGCTGGGGGTCGGTGGTGACGAAGACGACGTCAACGTTCGCGCGGTCGTCCTTGTCGAGTCGGGTCATCGCGCTGGCGATGCTCGACATCACCATGGGGCAGTAGTCGGGGCAGTTGACGTAGCCGAAGAAGACCAGGGTGAGCGGCTTGGTCGCGTCATCGTGGAGGGAGTACGGCGCCCCGTCGGTGTCCGTGAGCGTGATCTCGGGCACCTGGTAGGCGGCGTGAGTGATCCCGGTGAACTCGACCGTCTTCCCGCCGCAGCCAGCGAGCAGCGCCAGCAGGATCGGCAAGGTTGCGACCGCTCGGCGCGTTCTGGGTGTCAGTTTGCGACCGTTCACCGGGATTTTGGTGTCAGTTTGCGACTGCTCACGCACGTCTGACACCGGCGGCCAGGTCCTCGGTGAGCGTGGCCAGGGCGCCCAGCGCCGCCCGCTCGTCGCCGGGGTGGTCGAGGAACACCTGGACGAAGGCGGAGCCGACGATCACCCCGTCGGCATAGGCGGCCAGCTCGGCGGCCTGGTCGCCGTTGGAGACCCCGAGCCCGACGCCGACGGGCAGGTCGGTGGCGAGCTTGGTCCGCGCGACCAGGGGGGCGGCCAACTCGCTGGTGGTGGCCCGGGTGCCCGTGACGCCCATGACGGCCGTGGCGTAGACGAAGCCGCGACAGGCCGCCGTCGTCATCGCGATGCGCTCGTCGGTGCTGGAGGGGGCGACCAGGAAGACCTTGTCGAGGTCGTGCGCGTCGGCGGCGGCGATCCAGTCCTGGGCGTAGTCGGGGGTGATGTCAGGCGTGATCAGGCCGGCTCCCCCGGCGCTGGCCAGGTCGGCGGCGAACCGCTCCACCCCGTAGCGTTCGACCGGGTTCCAGTAGGTCATCACCAGGGTCGGCGCACCGGTCGCGGCGACCGCCTCAACGACCTTGAGCACGTCGGCTGTGCGGACGCCGCCCTCCAGCGCCCGCTGTGCGGCGGCCTGGATGACCGGGCCGTCCATGACCGGATCGCTGTAGGGCAGGCCGATCTCGACGATGTCGCAGCCGGCGGCGACCATCGTCTTGAGGGCGGCGATGCTGCCCTCAACGGTCGGGAAGCCGGCGGGAAGATAGCCGACCAAGGCGGCCCGGCCCTCGGCGCGGGCCTTCTCGAACGCGATCGTGGTGCTGCTCATGCCTTCCCCAACCCCCCGTGCTGGTCGCCTCGGGCCCCGGCCTCGCCGAGCCCGAAGTAGTCAAGGGCCGTGCCCATGTCCTTGTCGCCGCGGCCGGAGAGGTTGACCAGGATGGTCTGGCCGGGCCGCTCCCGGGCGATCCGCAGCGCGCCAGCGACGGCGTGCGCCGACTCGATGGCGGGGATGATGCCCTCGGTCTCGGCCAGGGTGCGCATCGCCTGCATCGCCTCGTCGTCGGTGACGGGCAGATAGGTGGCCCGGCCGCTCTTGGCCAGCCAGGCGTGCTGTGGCCCGACGCCGGGATAGTCCAGGCCCGCCGAGATGGAGTGCGACTCGATGGTCTGGCCGTCGTCGTCCTGCAGCACGTAGGTGCGGGCACCGTGGAGGACGCCGACGCTGCCGCCGAAGATGGTCGAGGCGTGCCGGCCGGTCTCGACGCCCTCTCCCCCGGCCTCGAAGCCGTAGATGTCGACCGACTCGTCGCCGAGGAAGCCGGCGAAGAGCCCGATCGCGTTGGAGCCGCCGCCGACGCAGGCGGCGATGGCGTCGGGCAGGGCGCCGGTCAGGTCGAGGCACTGTCGACGAGCCTCGTCACCGATGCCCCGGACGAAGGAGAGCACCAGGCTGGGGAACGGGTGCGGGCCGGCGGCGGTGCCGAAGAGGTAGGCGGTGTGATCGACATTGGCGACCCAGTCGCGGAAGGCCTCGTTGATGGCGTCCTTGAGGGTCGCCGAGCCGGTGTCGACGGGGACGACCGTGGCGCCGAGGAGCTGCATCCGGGCGACGTTGAGCGCCTGTCGCTCGGTGTCGACCTTGCCCATGTAGACGGTGCAGTCGAGGCCGAGGTACGCCGCCGCGGTGGCGCTGGCGACGCCGTGCTGGCCGGCACCGGTCTCGGCAATCACCCGGGTCTTGCCCATCCGCTTGGTCAGCAGCGCCTGGCCGAGCACGTTGCGGATCTTGTGGGCGCCGGTGTGGTTGAGGTCCTCCCGCTTGAGCAGGATCCGGGCGCCGGCGACCTCCGAGAGCCGGTGGGCCTCGTAGAGCATGCTCGGCACGCCGGCGTAGTTCTGCAGCAGTCCCTCGAACTCGGCGATGAAGGTGGGGTCGACCATCGCCTTCTGCCAGGCGGTGTCGAGCTCGTCGAGGGCGCGGACGAGCGCCTCGGGCATGAAGCGGCCGCCGAACGCCGCGCCGCCCTCCTGATTGGGCGCGGCAGGCGGGCCGCCGAACCAGCCGAGCTCGTCGACGTCGAAGCTCGTCGTGGCCTGGTAGGTCATGGGAGGACTCCCGTCATCGCGCGTACGGCGGTCTCGGGATCGCCGTCCTTCACCAGTGCCTCGCCGACGAGAACGGCGCGGGCGCCCTCGGCGACGAACCGCTTGACGTCGACGGGGCTGAAGATGCCCGACTCGGCGACCTTGACCCGATCGTCGGGGATGAGCGGAGCGAGCCGGCCGAAGGTGTCGTCGTCGACGGCGAGCGTCTTGAGGTTGCGGGCGTTGGCGCCGACCAGCTCGGCACCGAGCGTGACCGCGCGCTCGGTCTCGGCCTCGTCGTGGACCTCGACCAGCACGGTCAGGCCAAGCTCACGGGCGAGTTCGTAGAGCGAGCGAAGCGAGTCGTCGTCGAGTGCCGCGACGATCAACAGCACGAGGTCGGCGCCGGCGGCCCTGGCCTCGAGGACCTGGTAGGACTCGACGACGAAGTCCTTGCGCAGGATCGGGGTCTCGACGACGGCCCGGACGGCGCGCAGGTCGGCGAGGCTGCCGCCGAACCGGCGCTGCTCGGTCAGCACGCTGATGGCGGCGGCTCCGCCGGCGGCGTACGCCCGCGCGAGCTCGGCGGGGTCGGGGATGTCTGCCAGGGCGCCCTTGCTCGGGCTGCGGCGCTTGACCTCGGCGATCACGCTGCTGCCGGGGGCGCGGAAGTGGGGCATCGGGTCGCGGGGCGGGTCGACGTCGGCGAGCGCGGCACGGAGGTCGGCCTCGCTGGTCGTCGCCCGGCGCTCCTCGAGGTCGAGCCTGACCCCGGCGATGATCTCGTCGAGCACGGACATGGGGATCAGTCTCCCACGCGACGCCACCGGGCCACGCGCCGGTGGGGCCGGACCCGGCCTATGGTGCTAGCCAGGCCCCGGCAGGAGTGTTGCGAGCGACGGTGAAGCCCAGCGCAATGACGGCGCCGCTCATCCAGAGCAGCCTTCGTAGCCGCTCTGGCATCTGCCGCTGGGGGACGCCGCGCCAGCCGCGGATGGTCCAGGCGAGCAGCGCCACGATGGCGATCGGGATGCCGATGACCGCCAGCAGGTTACTGGAGGCGGCGGCGCCGACGTTGCCGTTGGTGAGATCGTTGACAGCGCGCAGTCCGCCGCAGCCCGGGCAGTAGATGCCAGCCACGGAGAGCGGGCAGACGCCCCAGCTGTAGCTGTGATGCGGGTCGCGCAGGTGGAGCGCCAGGGTCGCCGCCGACAGGCTGCCGATGGTGACCAGCGGCGCACGGAGACGTTGCCAGCGGGTCGCCGGCTCCACCTCGACCGCGAGGGACATCTCGCTAGTGGCCGACGCCGTTGTAGCCGAGCTTCGACAACACGACGAAGAGCACCCCGGCAACGACCACGAGGGCGACGCCGATCCAGAAGACGACGTAGTTGATCGGGCTCAGCATCAGGCCGACGCTGCCGACGACGAAGCCCAGCAGAGCGACGGCGACGGCGCTCCAGGCCGCCGGAGTGTTGCCGTGGTTGTCAGACATGGGGGTCAGTCTATTCAGACGGCTTCTCGGGTGAGGCATCGGTCGGATCGAGACCCTGGTCGAGCGCCTTCCAGACGTCGAGGTTCTCCGAGATGCCGGCAGCGGGCACGGCCGCCGGGGCGTCGTACTTCCTGCTCATCTCGGGCCAGGTGGGAGCCAGACGTACCGCGGCCACAGAGGCGAGGAGCGCGAGCAGCAGGCACCCGGCGGCGATGATCGGCCAGGCGGTGATGCTCGCGGAGCCGAGGATGCCGTCCTCCTCGCGGGCGGCGTCGTGGGTCAGCCGTAGGCCGGTGGCGACGGTGACCAGCGCGCCGGCAGCGGCCAGGGCGGCCAGCCCCGCGATGGCCCGGCGGAACCTGCCGCGGGTGACGAGGACAACGCCCCAGGCGGCCAGGGCCACCAGCGCCAGGGCGTTGGTGACGGGCGAGTCGAACCTGGTCAGCAGCTGCTCGGGCAGCTGGGGCCGCTCCCCCGTCCACCAGTTCTTGGTGGCGGCGACGGCCGCGAACCCCGAGCCTGCGGCGCCGGCGGTGACGGTGGGCCAGAAGGACCTCAAGACAGCAGGCCAGCGTCGAAGCAGGTGCGCTCGCCGGTGTGGCAGGCGGGACCCTCCTGGTCGACCTTGAGAAGCACGGTGTCGCCGTCGCAGTCGAGCCTGACCTCCTTGACCCACTGACGGTGGCCGGAGGTCTCGCCCTTGATCCAGTACTCCTGGCGGCTGCGGGACCAGTAGGTCGCCCGGCCCGTCGACAGGGTGCGGGCCAGCGCCTCGTCGTCCATCCAGCCCAGCATCAGCACCTCGCCGGTGTCGTGCTGCTGCACCACGGCCGGCACGAGTCCGTCGGGGTTGCGCTTGAGCCGCGCGGCGATCTGGGGGTCGAGGGTGCTCACGGGTCCCATTATCCGTGCTGCGCCACCCAGGAGGCGTGCAGGCGTCCGTAGGCGCCGCCCTCGCCGACCAGCGCCTGGTGCGGTCCGCGCTGCACGATCCGTCCATCGGCCACGACGACCACCTCGTCGGCTGCCTCGGCAGTCGAGAGCCGGTGGGCGATAGTGACGCTGGTGCGGCCGGTCATCAGCGACTCCAGTGCCCGGTTGATCCGCATCTCCAGGTAGGGGTCGACGGCGCTGGTGGCCTCGTCGAGCACCAGCAGATCGGGGTCGGCGAGCCGAGCGCGCAGCAGCGCGACGAGTTGCCGCTCGCCGGCACTGAGCGACTCACCGCGCTGGCCGGCCCGCGTCTGCAGGCCGCGCGGCAGTCTCGCGAGCCAGTCGCCGAGGCCGAGCGAGGTCGCGGCGGCCGCGATCTCCTCGTCGGTGGCCGACAGCCGACCGTAGCGGACGTTGGCGGCGAGGGTGTCGTCGAAGAGGAAGCCCTCCTGAGGGACGAGGACGACGCTGCTGCGCAGCGAGTCCTGTCGGATCCGGCGCAGGTCGATGCCGTCGAGCCTGACGACACCGCTGGTCGGGTCCATCAGCCGGGTGAGCAGTTTGGCGATGGTCGACTTGCCGGAGCCGGTCTCGCCGACGACGGCGACCCGGCTGCCGCGTGCGATCGACAGGTCGATGTCGTGGAGGACCGGCGCGCCGCCGGGGTAGGCGAAGGTGACGCCCTCGAACCGGACCTCGATCGGACCGCGCGGCAGGGTGGCGCCGTCCTCGCCGGGGTCGACGAGGTCGGCCGGGGTGTCGAGGATGCCGATGACACGGCGCCAGGAGGCGATGGCGTTCTGGGCTTCGGTGAGGATCTGGGTGCCCATCTGCACCGGACCCACGAAGAGCGTCACCAGGAACGCGAACGCCAGCACCTTGCCGGCGGTCATGTCGGCACCCCACCAGCCGCCACCGGGGATGTGCTCGGCCCGGCCCAGCCAGATGCCGGCCAGGATCACGCCGGCGTTGGCGAGGCCGGCCGAGATGCCACCGAGGGAGAAGGAGACCACAGTGAACAACTGCGCCCGGGTCTGGGCCTCCCGGTTGGCGTCGATGGCGGCGTCGATGCGGTCTTGGGTGCGGTCCTCGACGGCGTACGCCTTGACCACCGCCGCCCCGACGACCGGCTCGGAGACGGCGGACAGCAGCGCCGCGACGGTCTGCCGGACCACGGTGTAGGCGGCCGACAGCTTGCGCTGGAACCACCTGATGCTGAGGAACAGTGGGGCGAAACAGACCCATACGACCACGGCAAGCGGCCAGGAGTAGACCGCCATCACTACCGTGGCCACCAGCATCTGGCCGACGCTGACCACGAATAGCAGTCCCCCGAAGACCAGGAACTGGCTGACCTGGTCGACGTCGCTGGTGACCCGGCTCACCAGCGCGCCGCGGCGCTCGGTGTTCTGGGTGAGCATCGGCAGGTCGTGGACGTGGCGGAACGCCTTGGTCCGTAGGGTCGCCAGGCCCCGCTCGGCGTTGCCGAAGAGCCGTGCCGTCATGGCGTACGACGCCCACCCGGTCAGCAGGATCGCTACGGCCGACACTGTGGCCGCCGCAAGGGTGAAGCCAAGGTCGGCGCCGCCCTCGGCGCCGAGGCCCTTGTCGAGGGTCTGCTGGACGGCGACCGGCACGATCACCTGGCCGACGCTGGCGATGACCGCCAGGAGCAGGGTCACCCCGATGCCAGCGGTGAGCTCGGGCGAGTGTCTGACGCCCCGGCGGATGGTCTCGATGGTGCCCAGCTCGGCGCCGCTGTCAACCGTGCTCACGCCGTGGCCTCGGCCTCGTAGGCATTGACGAGGTCGGCGTAGGTGGGGCTGCGGTCGAGCAACTCGGCGTGACTGCCGCGGTCGACGATCCGTCCGCCGGCGAGGTGGACGACCTCGTCGGCCAGCCCGATGGTGGCCTTGCGGTAGGCGACCACGACCAGAGTGGGGCCGCCGACCGCTGAATGCTCGCGCAGCCCGGCCAGGATCCGGGCCTCCACCTCGGGGTCGACGGCGGAGGTCGCGTCGTCGAGGATCAGCAGCCGGGGCCGGCGCACCAGCGCCCGGGCGAGCGAGATCCGCTGGCGCTGACCACCGGACAGCGAGGTGCCTCGCTCGCCGAGACGGGTGTCGAGGCCGTGTGGCAGCCCCGAGACGAACCCGTCCGCCTGCGCGGTGCGCAGCGCATTCCAGACCTCGTCGTCGGAGTAGGCGCCGCCCAGGGTGACATTGCCGCGCACGGTGTCGTCGAAGAGGAACGCGGTCTGCGGCACTACCGCTACTGCGGTGGCGAGCTGGCCGTGCGCCAGGTCGCGCAGGTCGACGTCGTCGATCCGGATGCTGCCGCTGTCGGGATCGACGAGCCGGGTCAGCAGAGTCACCAGTGTGCTCTTGCCCGCCGCGGTCGCGCCGACCACCGCGACGGTACGGCCGGGCTCGGCGGCGAAGGAGACGTCGGCGAGGAGCGGCTCGTCGTAGTGGAACGCCACCCGGTCGAGCGTCAGCCGAGCACCGGCATCGGTCGTGGGCAGCGAGGAGGCGCCGTACGGCATGCTCCCGGTGGCGTCGAGGACTGATCGCACCCGACGGTAGCCGACGACGCTGCGCGGGAACTCGCCGAGCAACCAGCCGATGGACCTGATCGGGAAGGAGACGACCGTGAGCAGGTAGGCCACCGTGACAACGTCGCCGGCCACCGTCGCGCCGCTGCGGACACGGGCAACGCCGACGAGCAGCACCACGAGCACGCCGAGGTTGGGCAGCGCCGCCAGGGCCGGGTCGAAGGCGGCGCGGATGCGTCCAGCGCGAATGTTGACGTCGCGCAGCTCGCTGGCCTTGGCAGCGAAGCGGTCGGTCTCCTCGCTCTCCCGGCCGAGGGTCTTGATCACCAGCGCGCCATCGAACGACTCGTGAGCGATCTCGCTCAACTCGGCGCGCAACTGCTGCGCCCGCGTCATCAGCGGTGAGCTGAGGCGCTGGAAGAGGAGGTTGGCCAGGATCGTCGCCGGGAAGATCAGCAAGCCCACCAGAGCGAGGACCAGGTCCGCCACGAACATCTGGACCACCGCGATGGCCATCATTACCAGCGTGCCCACCGCCATCGGCAGCGGCGCGATCGGTCCCCAGGCGGCCTCGACGTCGGAGTTGGCGTTGGACAGCAGCTCGCCGGCCGGGTGTCGCTGATGCCACGACATCGGCAGGCCGAGATACTGCCGGGTCACGGCACGCCGGGAGTGCGCCTGCATCCGGTACTGCATGATGCCGGCACCGAGCCGCCGGGCGACGATGCCGACAGCGCGCAGCAGAGCGACGCCCACGAACAGGCCGAACACGGCCCAGAGCAGCCCCGCGCCGACGTCCTCGCCGTCGAAGGCCGGCAGTAGCACATGGTCGGTGGACCATCCCAGAACCCAGGCGTCGGCGACCGTCAGCACGCCGAACAGGGCGCTGCCGATCGTCGAGGCTGCGAAGACCCACGGCTCTCGCCTGATGGCGACCCCGAGAACCCGGAACCCGTCGAGTGTCGTCGCCCGCCGAGAATCGCTCACGACGTCCGAACCTAGCCGCCGCCGCAGACATTCCTGCCGGGAGGGTCAAGCCACCGCCGAGGCTGATGACTCACTGCCCAGGTGAGGCGACACCCAACTCAGTGGACAATACCAAACTAGTTGGGCGGACTAGCTGTCGCGCCGCCGACAAGGTTGAGCGCGTGCCTGACCGCGAGCCTCCTGCCTCCTACATCAGGGCAGCGGCTCGGCTCGGTCAGCTGGTGCGATCCAGGCGCGAGCAACTCGGCTGGACCCAGGAGCGTCTCGCCGAGGCGGCGGGCATGTCGCGCAACCAGATCCAGAACATCGAGAACAACCGCAACAACACCAAGGACCCGCAGACCGGCAAGCCAGGCCCGGGCAATGCCCGACTGGAGACGATCTTCCTGCTTGCCGAGGCGCTCGACGTCAGCGTCCACGACCTCATCGATCCCGGCGACTGACCTCCGGACTGGGCGACCCTGCCGGGTCACGCCACTTCAGGAGGACCGGTCGGCGGCGCGGAGGACCGGTAGGCGCGGCCGGCCGGAGTCGTGATCTCCACCTGATGAGGCTGGCCAGACTCACTGACCGGCCGCACCCGCCATGCCGTCGCCTGCTTGGCGTGGTTGCACTGCTCGCACAGGCCTTGTCCATTGTCGACGGAGGTCCTACCACCCAGCTGGACCGGCTCGGCGTGATCGATATGGCGAATCGGCGCGTTGCACCACGGGGTGCGGCACCACTGGTCGCGCAGTCGTATGAACTCGGCAAGCTGCCGGGGAAAGAATCGCTTGCCCGACTCCATCGCTATCAGCCGACCGTCCTCCGGGGCGGTGAACAGCCGCCGAATCCAGATCTTGGTCCTGGCGTCGACGGCATCGGCGACCATCGCCCGGGCGAGGCCGCCGGGAATCGGGCCGAAGCCCTCGACCCTGGCCGGCAGGTTCGCGCCTTGGAAGAGCGTTGCCAGGGACATCGTCAGGTTGATCCCCACTGGCACTGCGGGGCTGCCTGTTGTCGGGGCGTCCCCAGAGAGGACCCGCGCAGCCAGGGTGTCGGCCATGACCTGACCGCGGTTGGTCGCGATGCCCGCGGCGACGGCAGCATCGGCGGCGCGCTTCAGCGAGGCATAGGCCGCCACCCCCTGCGCCACCGGGAGCAGCGCGGTGAGGTAGACCATGGCGTCCGGGGCAGGTCGGATCGTGACGGTCCGCTCGGACTCCGCCTTTGCCTGGCGGCGAGCGATGCTGGCGGCGTCCAGCTCCGCTCCACGCGCCCGGGCGCGGCCAGCCAGCTCGCGGTCTCCCATGCGCGAGAGCCGCACCGGGTCCGAGGCCAGCTCGCGGTCGATCTGTCGTCGGTCGGCCAGTTCGAGACAAGCGGTCTCGCGAGCCAGGATCGTCGCCCGCCACTCCGAGATGTGGCCCTGGTCGAACGCCGACTTGGCGTTCGGCATCTCGGCACTCAACACCTTCGCGAGTCCGAGCATCTGCCGTCCCCGTCGCGGTGAGACCCGACGCGCCAGCGCGATCTGCTCCGCCACACCTCGGCCGTGCAGATGCTCGGGCAGACCACGGGATGCAGCGATCGCTCGCTGCGAGGCGTCGAAGGCCGCTGCCAACCTGGCCTGTCGTGCCTCGAGCGCACACTTCAGCTGCTCGATCTCGCGAATCTCATCGATCCGCTCCCCGTCGTCGGTCGGGAGGTCGACGTGCGTGATGCGCTCCCGCCAGCCTCGCAGCACCTGCACGGTGATCGGCGGCAACGGCATCGACATCAGGGCACCTCCTCGCGTGCGCACGACAATCTGTCGTTCGCCGCTCCTGGAGGCCCGAATCTGGGCTATTACCTACCCTCGCGACTGACGAGCCCTTCTCCGGATCACCTCTCGCGGTGCCAGTGCCCTCGGGCTTCGCCTGAGCAGGACACTACGTCGGCCCGCCGACAGTCCCCGAAGACTGGTCTAGACAACCGTTGCCGCCACGCGCCGTCTCAGCGGACCGGCTGGCCGGCCTCGCGCAGCGCGGCCTTGACCTCGGCGATCCGCACCTTCCCGAAATGGAAGACGGTCGCCGCCAGCACCGCATCGGCGCCGGCGGCGACCGCCGGCGGGAAGTGCGCGGCGGTGCCGGCGCCGCCGGAGGCGATGACGGGGATCGATACCTCGCGGCGTACGGCGGCAATGAGCTCGAGGTCGAAGCCGTCCTCGGTCCCGTCGGCGTCCATGGCGTTGAGCAGGATCTCTCCCGCGCCGAGCGAGGCCGCCCGGGCGGCCCACTCGATCGCGTCCAGCCCGGCCGACTTGCGGCCGCCGTGCGTGGTCACCTCGAAGCCGGAGGCCGCGCCGGACGCACGGCGGGCGTCCACCGACAGCACCAGCACCTGGTTGCCGAAGCGGTCGGCCACCTCCGCGATGAGCGACGGATCGTTGATGGCGGCGGTGTTGACGGCCACCTTGTCGGCGCCCGCCCGCAGCAGCCGGTCGACGTCCGCGACCGACGACACTCCGCCGCCGACGGTCAGCGGGATGAAGACCTGCTCGGCCGTCGCGGAGACGATCTCCATAGTGGTGGCGCGGCCCTCGTGGGAGGCGGAGATGTCGAGGAAGGTCAGCTCGTCGGCGCCCTCGGCGTCATAGGTACGGGCCAGCTCGACCGGGTCGCCGGCGTCGCGCAGCTCACGGAAGTTGATGCCCTTGACCACTCGGCCGGCGTCGACGTCGAGGCACGGGATGACCCGGACCGCCAGTGACACGGTGGCTCACGCCCCCTTGGTCACGGCCAGCGCCTCGGCCAGCGACAGCGACCCGGTGTAGAGCGCGGTGCCGGCGATGGCGCCCTCGACGCCTCCCCGAGATCCGGCAGGGCGCACCAGGGTCATCAGGGCACGGATGTCGTCGATGGTGGTCACGCCGCCGGAGGCGACCACCGGCCGGTCGGTGGCCTCGCACACCGAGCGGAGCAGGTCGAGGTTGGGGCCCTGCAACATGCCGTCCTTGTTGACGTCGGTGACGACATAGCGGGCGCAGCCCTCGCCGTCGAGCCGGGCAAGCGTCTCGAACAGGTCGCCGCCGTCGCGGGTCCAGCCCCGGGCGGCCAGGGTGCGGCCACGGACGTCGAGGCCGACGGCCACCCGGTCGCCGTACGTCGCGATGGCGCGCGCACACCACTCCGGCTGCTCCAGCGCGGCGGTGCCGATGTTGACGCGCGCACAGCCGGACTCCATGGCGTGCTTGAGAGACTCGTCGTCGCGAATGCCGCCGGAGCGCTCGACCTTGATGTCGACGGCGGCCGTCACCTTGGCGAGCAGGTCGGCGTTGGAGCCGTGGCCGAACGCGGCGTCGAGGTCGACGAGGTGGATCCACTCCGCGCCCAGCTCCTGCCAGCGCAGCGCGGCCTCGATCGGGTCGCCGAAGACCTTCTCGGAGCCGTCGACGCCCTGCACCAGCTGCACGGCGCGGCCGTCCTTGACGTCGACGGCGGGGAGGAGCTCCAGATATCTCACAGTGTTCCGATCCAGTTGCGAAGGAGTACGGCGCCCGCGTCGCCCGACTTCTCGGGGTGGAACTGGGTCGCCCACAGCGGGCCGTTCTCGACGGCGGCGACGAACCGGTCGCCGTAGTGCTCCGACCAGGTCACCAGCGGGGCGCGGGTGCGGTCGTTGGTGACCAGGTCCCATGACCGGGCCGCATAGGAGTGGACGAAGTAGAACCGCTCCCCCTCGACGCCCTTGAAGAGCTCCGAGCCGGAGGACACCTCGACGGTGTTCCAGCCCATGTGCGGCACGATCGGTGCCTCCAGCCGGGAGACCACGCCGGGCCACTCGCCACAGCCCTCGGTGTCGACGCCGTGCTCGATGCCGTGCTCGAAGAGGATCTGCATCCCCACGCAGATGCCGAGCACCGGGCGGCCTCCGGCGAGTCGACGGGCGATGATCCGCTCGCCGCGGATGGCGCGCAGACCGGCCATGCAGGCGGCGTAGGCGCCGACGCCCGGCACCAGCAGCCCGTCGGCGGCCAGTGCGGTGTCCAGATCGCTGGTCAGCTCGACCTCGGCGCCAACGCGCTCCACCGCGCGCACGGCGGAGCGGAGGTTGCCGGAGCCGTAATCGAGGACGACGACCTTCTTCACAAAGCGCCTTTGGTGGAGGGGATCCCCGTCTCCCGAGGGTCGAGCGCGATCGCATCGCGGAACGCACGGGCGAACGCCTTGAACTGCGTCTCGACCAGGTGGTGCGGGTCGCGCCCGGCGAGCACCCGGACGTGCAGGGCCAGGTGGGCGTGGAAGGCGATGGTCTCGAAGACGTGACGGGTCAGCGAGCCGACATAGCCGTCGGTGCCGATCTGGACGTAGATCTGCCCCTCCGGCTCGCCGGTGTGCACACAGTAGGGCCGGCCGGAGACGTCGACGACGGCCTGCACCAGCGCCTCGTCGAGCGGCACCGTGGCGTCGCCGAAGCGGCGTACCCCCCGCTTGTCGCCCAGCGCCTCGCGCAGCGCCTGGCCGAGCACGATGGCGGTGTCCTCGACGCTGTGGTGGGCGTCGATGTGGGTGTCGCCGCTGGTGTGGACGGTGAGGTCGACCAGCGCGTGCCGGGCGAAGGAGATCAGCATGTGGTCGTAGAACCCGACGCCGGTGGAGACGTCGTGGCGGCCGGTGCCGTCGAGATCCACCTCGACGAGCACCTTCGACTCGCTGGTCTGCCGCTCGATCCGTGCGGTCCTGGCTGCAACACTCATGGGCTGGTCACCTCTGTCAGTGCGTTCTTGAAAGCCGTCATCTCCTCGGGGGTGCCGATCGAGACCCGCAGCCAGCCGTTCGGGCCGGTCTCCCGGATCAGCACGCCCCGGTCCAGCAGACCCTGCCAGACCGCGTGCCGGTCGGCTAACCTGCCGAACAGCGCATAGTTGGCGTCGGAGTCGGTCACCTCGTAGCCCTCGGCGCGCAGCCACGCCACCGTCGCGTCGCGCTCCTCGCGCAGTGCGGCGACGTTGCCGAGCAGCTCGTCGGCGTGGCGCAGCGCCGCCAGCGCGGCGGCCTGGGTGACCGCCGAGAGGTGGTAGGGCAGCCGGACGACCCGGATGGCGTCGCAGATGGCGGGATCGGCGGCCAGGTAGCCCAGCCGCAGCCCGGCGCCCGCGAACGCCTTGCTCATCGTCCGGGTGACCACGAGGTTGCGATAGGAAGCCAGCTGCTCGAGCGCACTCGGCACGCCCGCGCGCCGGAACTCGCCGTAGGCCTCGTCGACCACCACGATGCCGTCCTCGCCGACGGCCTCGCAGAGCGCGACGACCGCCTCCGGGGGCAGCGCGGTGCCGGTCGGGTTGTTGGGGCTGGGCAGCAGTACGACGCTGGGCCGCACCTCCTCCACCAGCGACCGCGCCTTGTCGAGGTCGAGCGAGAAGTCGTCCTCACGGACACCGGCGACCCACTCGGTGCTGGTGTCGCGGGCGTACTCGGGATACATCGAGTAGGTGGGTGCGAAGCTCACTGCGGTCCGGCCGGGGCCGCCGAAGGCCTGCAGCAGCTGCAGCATCACCTCGTTGGAGCCGTTGGCCGCCCACACCATCTCCGGGGTGACCGCAGCGTCGCGGGAGAGGTACGCCGCCAGCGCGGTGCGCAGCGCGACGAACTCCCGGTCCGGGTAGCGGTGGAGCGTGGCGGCGGCAGCCGCCACCGACGCGGCGATGTCGGCGATGCAGGCCTCGGAGGGGCCGTAGGGGTTCTCGTTGACATTGAGCTGGACGGGGACGTCGAGCTGCGGCGCGCCGTAGGGCTCGATCCCGGCGAGCTCGGGCCGGATCGGGGGGAAGGCCATGACTACTCCGCCGTCGCGTCAGGAGCGAACCGGACCGACACCGCGGCGCCGTGGCCGGGCAGGTCCTCGGCATGGGCGAGCCGGACCACGTGGTCCCTCACCTCGGCCAGTCCCTCGCGGCTGTAGTCGACGACGTGGATGCTCTTGGTGAAGGCGCGCACCGAGAGCCCGCTGGAGTGGCAGGCGCAGCCGCCGGTCGGCAGCACGTGGTTGGAACCGGCGCAGTAGTCGCCCAGGCTCACCGGTGCGAACGGCCCGATGAAGATCGCGCCCGCGTTGTGGACCCGCGCCGCCCGCTCGTGGGCGTCGGCGGTCTGGATCTCGAGGTGCTCGGCGGCGTAGGCGTCGACGACCGCGAGCCCCTGCTCCAGGTCGTCGACCAGCACGATGCCGGACTGGCTGCCGGCCAGGCTGGTCCGGATCCGGTCGGCGTGCTTGGTCACCGAGACCTGCTTGTCCAGCTCGGCCTCGACATCGTCGGCGAGCGTCTCCGAGGGGGTGACCAGCACCGCCGCGGCCAGCGGGTCGTGCTCGGCCTGGGAGATCAGGTCGGCGGCGACGTACGCCGCCTCGGCGGTGTCGTCGGCGAGGATCGCGATCTCCGTGGGGCCGGCCTCGGAGTCGATGCCGACCTTGCCCTTGACGAGCCGCTTGGCGGTGACGACGTAGATATTGCCCGGGCCGGTGATCAGGTCGACGGGGGTGACCCCGGGGAGGCCGTAGGCGAACATCGCGATCGCCTGGGCGCCGCCGACGGCGTAGACCTCGGTAACGCCGAGCAGGGCACATGCGGCCAGGATCGTCGGGTGTGGCAGGCCAGCGAACTCCCGCTGTGGCGGCGAGGCGAGGGCGATCGAGCGGACGCCGGCGACCTGGGCGGGCACCACGTTCATCAGCACGCTGGAGACCAGCGGGGCCAGCCCGCCGGGGACGTAGAGCCCGACACGTCCCACGGCCACCTTGCGGTGGGTCACTCGCGCCCCCGGCGCCAGGTCGGTGACCGCGTCAGCCTCCAGCTCGGCGGTGCAGGTGGCGCGGAGCCGGCGGATCGACTCCTCCAGCCCGGCGCGGACCTCGGGGTCGAGGTCGGCGAGCGCGCTGTCGAGCGCCTGGCGCGGCACCGCGATCTCGCTCTGCTGGACGCCGTCGAAGCGGGCGTTGAACTCCAGGACGGCCTCGACGCCACGGTCGCGGACGGCGTCGATGATCGGCTGCACGACATGGGTGGCGGCCTCGATGTCGAACTCTGCGCGCGGCACGGCGGCGCGGTAGTCGACGGGCGCGGCGGCGTCGGACGCCGTGCCCCGGAGGTCGATTCGCCGGATCATGCTCAGATTCTACGAGGCAGCCGACCCGCGCCGCCTCTGAGATAGCGGGCGTGGACATCAGGCTAGGTTGGCGTCGTGAGCGACGCGCTGCCGATGTTCCCGCTCAATATGGTGCTGTTCCCTGGCGTGAGCGTGCCACTGCACGTCTTCGAGGACCGCTATCGCGCCATGGTCCACCATCTGCTGCGCATCGAGGACCCGGCGCAGCGGCTGTTCGGCTCGGTGGGCATCCGGGAGGGCTGGGAGGTCGGCTCGCACGGGTCGCAGTCGCTCTACCGGGTGGGCGTCAAGCTGCAGCTGGGCGAGGTGGAGTCCCATCCCGACGGCAGCTTCGACATCGTCGCGGTGGGCCGGTGCCGGATCCAGCTCGACCGGCTCGACACCAGTGGGCTGTTCCCGGCCGGCCACGTCGTCGACCTGCCCGAGCAGCCGGCGACCGTGCCGGCGGACGTCAGCGACCGGGCCCGGGCGACGTTCACCGCCTACCGGGCCGCGCTGGCCGGGCTGCGCGGCGATCCGTTCTCGGGGACGCTGCCGCGCGACCCGGAGTACCTCTCCTGGACGCTGGCCGCCTGTGCCCCGCTGCCGCTGGCCGAGCGGCAGTCCCTGCTGGAGGCGGGCGATGCCGGCGAGCGGCTCATCCTGGTCACCGACCTGCTGCGCGCCGAGTTGCGCGCGATGAACGTCATCCCGTCGCTGCCGGCCACCGAGGTGGCCCGGACCAGCTGGTCGCCCAACTGAGGTGGGCGTTCCAGAAGTGGACCCGGGGCGGCCGCTGTCGCCCGAAGTGCCGACTCGCGCGGGCAGACTCCCCGGACGATAGTCGAGGACCATGATCAGGGTCGCCACCGTCGACAATCACGAGATTGTCCGTGACGGCGTCGTGGGACGGCTGGCGGGGAGCGCGCCCGAGATCGGGGTCGTCTCCTCCACCGCGAACGTCCAGGAGCTGTTCGACTCGCTCGCCGCCGGCATCGAGGTCGACGTGGTGCTGCTCGACCTGCATCTGCAGGGATGCGACTCCACAGCCTGGATCCCGACTCTGGTCGAGCGAGGCATGAGAGTGCTGCTCTACACGACCGAGGAACGGCCTGTCCCGCTCCGGCAGGCGATGCGGGCCGGGATCTGCGGCCTCGTCCTCAAGTCGGATCCGGCGGGCGCGATCGTGGACGCGATCTGGGCGACCGAGGACGAGGGCTTCTACTGCTCGGGGACGCTGGCCCATGTGCTGCTGACCGACGAGATGATCCTCGCGGACCTGTCCCCACGCCAGTCGGAGATCCTGAGGCTGCTCGAGGAGGGCCTCGACTACCGGGCGGTCGCCTCGCTTCTCGGATTCTCCGAGGGGGCGCTCAAGACGCATCTGTCACGGGTACGCGACAAGTTCCGCAAGATCGGGGTCGAGCCGCGCAACACCCACCACATCATCAGGCTCGCCCGGGACCAGGGGCACCTGACCTGATCGCGGGGCGCCGACGCTAGCCTCCCTCGACGCGCAGCACCGTGCTGAGCCCGGTCTGCTGCACCGCGACCGGTACGCCGAGGGCCTCGGTCACCCTGGCGCACTCTGCCACTCCCAGCGGCGGCATCACCGAGACGCGGGAGGACTGGTCGGCGTCGCTCAGCACCACCAGGCGGTACTCGGGCCGGATCAGCGACGTCAGCGCCCCGACCAGCCGCCCGAGGGCCCGGCCGGCACCGCCCGGGAGCAGTCCGGTGCGCAGTTCGACGACGCCGCCGGCCGACCGGAAGCGGGTCACCTGTCGTCGTAGGGAGTCGTCGTAGAAGCCGGGGACGTACAGGTCGTCGCGCACCTCCGCCGCCAGCAGCCGCGCCCGCTCGCGGGTCTCCGGCCTGGTGAGGTCGATCGTCCCGTCCACGATCCCGCTCAGCCAGGGCACGACGTGACGGCGGGTGTGATCGAGATGGAGCGAGCTCAGTTCGATGGCGGACTCGTGGAGAGCCATCTCGAGCGAGGCACTGGCCAGCCGGTCGGTCGCCGCCTCGATCTCGCCACCGAGCCGGCGCAGCAGCCAGCCGAGCACGATCACGGCCACGGCCGGCATCACGGTGGGGTTGACAGCGCTCCACGGGATGCCCGCGACCGCGAGGGAGGGGGCGAGGAGGGAACTCGCCGACACCAGGCAGAGGTGGCTCGCGACCAGGGCGACGCCGTAACCGACCGGGAGCGTCACGGCGGCGGTCGACACCAGAGCCGCGGTGAAGGTCACCGACCAGGAGTGACCGAGTGAGAGCGCCCCGGGATCCATCAGTACGAGGCCCACCGACTGCAGGGCCATCGTCCAGGTCCACACGCCGAGGACCCGTCTCAGGCTCCACATCCCGGCCGAGACCCGGGTGAGGACCACCAGCGAGAGCGAGTACGTCGCGATCAACGCGAACTGCCCGAGCTGCCTCGGCATGTCGAGGGCGTTGTGGACGGCGGGGATGACACAGACGAGTCCCAGTGCCCAGGCGAGTGGCCGGACCACGGTCGCGACATCACCGGAGGCGAGGCTGATCCGCCGGTACGCCTCGGCGAAGATGCGTCTGGTGTCCGCCGACACGTTGTGTTGGCCCGGCAGCGAGATCGACACCGTGGTGCCGCCGCCGGGCGTCGGCGCGATCCGGGCCATGCCACCGGCCCGCTCGACGGGGCCCTCGACGGATCGGCGCAGACCGAAGCCCGGGGTGAAGTCCACCGGCAGACCCCGACCCTGGTCGACGACGTCGACCGTCACGACATCGCGCTTCACCCGCGCCCTCAGCACCGCGGTCCGGGCGCCGCTGTGCCGGGCGACATTGCGTAGCGCCTCCCCCACCGCGCGCTCCAGTGCCTCGATGCTGGTCGAGGAGAGCGGCAGGTCGCCGAACGGTCCGTCGAACCTGACGTCGAGTCCTACCGGCGCGGCCCGCCGGATCCTGCCGGCGAGACCGAGGCGCGACCCGGTCTCGGACACCACCGAGTCCGGCCCCGCCGACCCGGCCGGGGGCCAGAAACCGGTCGCGCCGGCGCCGTACTCGGCAAGGGCGTTCACCGCGACGATGGCCGACCTGACGACCTCGCGGGTCCGGGTCGCCGGCCCGGTCCCGTCCGCGACCTGCCGGAGTGCGGCGAGTACCTGGTCGTGGAGCACGTGTCCGATGGTGTCGAGGGTGGCCTGTACGGCCAGCAGGCGAGCGTCCTCGAAACGCCGTCGCTGTGCCGCGGCCTGGAGCCGGTCGGCCTCCCTGGCACCACGATGCATCGAGCGGGCCAGCGCGACGACGCCGTAGCACAGGCCGACGGCCAAGACCACCACATCGAGGTCCCGCATCCCCCTGGCCAGCAGCCAGACCGTTCCCGACACCGCCGCGACACCCAGGTAGCCGACCGAGGGAAGCACTCGGGCGGCGCTCAGCAGGAAAGCCCCCAGCATCAGGCCCGGGCTGGCGTCACCCGGACTCGCTCGCGGGTCCGAGACCAGCACCACGATGATCGGCAGGCTCAGCGCGACCAGTTGGCGCGGCCTCTCCCCCGCCCGCCACAGATCGACGCCGACCGCCCACTGCAAGAGCGCCAGCGCGACCCGAAGGCCGAGGTCGGAGGTCGCGACCTCGCGGTCGATCAGCGGCAGCAGCAGCGAGAGCCCGAACAGGCCTTGGAAGAGCACGTGCAGACGGCGCAGCGATCGTTCGTGTCGCCCGGCCCGGTCCACATCGCCTCATTGTGGCTGCAGTCCAGGCGAGGGAGAGGTATGTTTCAGGGCAAGCGAATGTGAGACATCACGGAGATCGTCGTGGCACGCAACGCCGAGGAGATCGTCGATCTCACGCCCTTGGCCGGCCGGCAGATCGGCATCGGCGCCAGGATCGGCTGGTTGCTGCGCACCTGGCGAGTCAGCTCCGGAACCTCGTTGCGCACCATCGTCAAACGACTCGGCGGCGCCTATTCAGCCGCGACGCTGTCCCGGATCGAGACCAACGCCGTACGTAACGGCACCGCTATCGACGCCTACGAGACCGCCCTCGGGCTGCCCCACGGCGCGCTGCGGGTGCCGGTCGAAGTGTTGTGCCGTACCTATTCCTACTCGCCGACGGACCTCTCGCCCTACCGCCCACCGGCGAGCCTGGACGACTTCACCGCCGTTGTCGCGGCGGTGTGCGACCGTCCCACAGCCGGTAACTGGCTGCGCTTCGCCGAACACCACAGCGACGGTCCGTTCGGGCTTCCCGCCGGCTCGGTCCGGCCACTCGTCAGTCAGCTGGCGAGCGAGCTGGGGCGCGGTCTCGGCGCCGCCTACTACTGCCGCTACGAGGCACTGGCACGGCTACGGTGCGGCCTGTACGCCGACGTGGTCCTCGACGTCGTCCGCGAGCAGGTCCTCGCGGACGGGGCACAACGGCCCTTCGACCTGATGAGCGCGGTCTCCGAGCATCCGACCCCCGAACTGATGACCTGGTTCGGCGAGCTGCTGCTCACCTCTGACTCGGTGCCGCTCTTCCGCGCCACCTGTCTGGGGATCCAGAACGTGCGTGGTGTCGGCGGCCTCGGCGAGCGGGACTGGTCGGCGATGGTGCCGGCCTATGCCGAGGCCTGCCGCCGCTACGCGGAGGACGAGGCCAGGGGCGAGACCCTGGTGAACACACTCGCGGCGTGCCCGCCGGAGTTCCGACGGAGAGTCGCCGCACTGCTCGACTGGCCGCTGCCCCCGCAGCGGCGGCCCCGGTCCTGGACGGCCGACCGGCGCAACGTCCACTTCCGATATGCCTGCGAGATCGCCGCCGAGGTGGCTCGCGGCCGCCCCGGCGAGCCGATGCTCGCGCGACTCGTCTTCGAGCTGATCTTCGACTTCCGGGCGGCCAACGCGGTGACGTCGGCCTTCCTGCTGGGCGCCTCGGTCTTCGCCGAGGATCTCGTCGCCGCACTGGAGTCGGTCTCGCTGCACGGCCCCGACGTCACCACCAGACACGGCGCGGGGAGTGCCTTCGGGAACCTCATGCTCCCGCCTCGCACCTCGGACGTCGAACCGTGGCTCTCCTCCGACGACCCCGTCATCCAGCAGACCGGGCTCGCTCTGGCGGGGTACGGCGGCATCCGGCTCGACGCCACGAGGCTGCGCCGCTACCTCGGCGGCGGGCCCAACCTCGCCGGCCGGGCGCTGTTCAGCGCCGGCATGTCGGAGCACCCCGCGCTCGCCGACGTCGCCCGCGACACCTCGCTCCCCCGCGACATCCGACAGGGCGCCGCCTGGTGGCTGGAGGAGGGTGGCCGGGTGTTGCGCTAGCGTGTTCAGGAAGGTCCGACCTGCTCTCCGCTGAGAGTCAGCCCGCGTTCGCTGCGGTAGAGGTCCGTGCCGGCGACGTCCAGGTAGGTGTCCGCGTCGCCCATCTCGCCACCGGTGGTCGCCATCGGCCGGATCGTGATCCAGTCGAGGAGGGCGGCGTCGCCCTCGGGGGTGCGCGGCGTGAGGTAGTCCTTGACGATCACGGTGAACCGGTGGCTCACTCGCCCGCCTTCCTCGACGGGATTCTCCCAGTGCACGCTGGCCGCCGACGGGGCACCGTAGCCCCAGATGTTGGTGCTGGAGTACTCACGACACTCGGAGCCGTCGCTGAAGTACTGCTCGACGCGGACGCGATCGTCGTCCTTGCTCGGCATCACCCCGGCGCCGGTGTAGTCCCCGGCGATGTGCTCGATGATGAAGGAGGCGCGCAGGTCGGTGGCGAAGCCGGCTGTCGTGGCGACCGCCTCCATGACACCGGGGATGGCGATGTCGGCTGCCGGATCGAAGTCGCACGCCTCACCGATCTGGTGGCCACCGCTGAGTCCGCCGTCGACGGGATCGTAGAGCGAGATGGTCAGCCGATAGCTGTAGCCGGCCTCGTTCGCGTAGTCCCAGGAAGCGGAGTGGGCCGGGCCTGGCGATGGCGTGGGCGTGGGAGTGGGCGTGGGAGTCGAGGTGTCCTCGACCGTCGGCGTCGGGGTAGGGACCGCGACGCTGGTCGTGGCCGCCTTCGCGGCTCCGCTCGACGAGCCGTGGCCGGACCGGGACGTCGCCACCACCACGCCGGCCACCGCCACGCAGCCGGCCACGGCGAGGACGCCCAGGACGAGCACCCGGCGCCGCCCCGGACCCGAGGCCGGGGCGGCGGAGTGGTGGTCGGGGAGGATCGGCGGCTCCGGTGCCGTGTGCTCGGTCCATCCGAGGCCGTCCCACCAGCGCTGGGCGCCGGAGCCGTCGTCGTACCACCCCGGTGGGATCGTCTCGGCCACGACTCAGTCGTCCCAGCCCTGCTCGATGCTGGTGTTGCAGTAGATCCGGGGGGAGCCGAGCGCGACCGTGGCCCAGCCCGACAGGTCGGTGGTCTCGATCCGCAGCCGCAGGGTGTTCGTCAGGTCCAGCGTGATCGGCTCGGAGACGCCGAGGCCGAACTGCTTCTTGTAGGTCTCCGAACTGTCCCTCAGGATCCGGAGCTGGCCCTTCGAGCCGCTGTCGGAGTAGTCGTCGGCCAGGCCCACTGTCGCGGTGAGCTGGGTGCAGAGCCGGCTGAGGTTGTACTCCTCGTAGCCGGAGGAGGCGTGGGTGTACTGCTTGAGCGATTTGGTGAAGTAGGCACCGTTGATCCGGATGCTGCTGACGGAGTCGAAGGCGTAGTCGTCATAGGAGCCGACGTCGTAGAGGTCGTACCACTTCTCGGTGGGAGCCGACGTCGACGTCGTCGACGTGGTCGAGGCCTTCTTGACCTTGACGAGGATCCGGTTGGAGAAGCCGGCGCGCTTCTTCCGGGTGCCGGGGACGTAGATGCGGTAGATCCGCTTCTGGGTCGTGGTCGGGGTCTCGACGAAGGTCACCGCGCCGCCGTTGCCGGTGCGCCCGACGGCGTTCTTGTGCCAGCGGCCGGTCGGGTAGAGCGCCTGCAGGACGACCTTCTTGCCCAGCGGCGCACCGCGGACGACGCCCGAGATCGTGACCGAGCCGCCGAGGGTGATCTTGGTCGCGCTCACCGTGATGCGGGCCTTGTACTTCCCCTTGGCAGCGGCCGGGGAGGCGGACAGCACCGTGGCGGCGAGTACGCCGACGACCAGTGCCGCGAGGAACGCGACGAGCCGTCGCGGGAAGGGAGTGGACATCATGGGTGTTCCGATCTTCGAGGGTGGATGGTTCACGCGTCGCCGCGCGGGGTGAGGTCGGGGAGCTCGACGCGGCGGATCCGGTCCCGGGCGTCGGATTCCGCCGGGCCGGTCACGACCGGCTCGAGGTCGAGGTCGAGCACGATCTGCCGGATGTCGAGGCGGGCCTCGGACTCCGCCGGCCCGGTCAGGACCGGGTCGGCGATGTCGGGCAGATCGATGACGGTGATGTCGAAGCGGGCCTGCGAGGCCGCCTCGCCGGTCTGGATGATCTCCGGCGGCGCCTCCCAGTACCTGATCGGCGCCGGCCGGGTGCTCCGGTCGATCAGGTAGGGCTGCGCCAGCGGCGGGAACTTGAGCTGGTCGCGCAGGTCCTTGGCGAGCGCGCCGAGCTCGGTATCGGCCTCGACGTACTTCTCGTAGGTCCTCGTGATCAGCTCCAGCAGGTTGTCGACGACCTGCTCGCCGACGTCCACCAACAGCCCCACCATCGCCTCGATCGCCCACTCCAAGACGGCCTCCAGCGCGGTCCGCACGATCGGGTCGCGCTCGGCACCGTGCCCCTGGCTGTCGGTCAGGTCGGCGGCCTTGAGGATCGCTCGGAAGCCGTTCACCGAACCACACAGGCCGTCGTAGGAGGCCTTGAGCTTGACCACCGCGTCGATGACCTCGTGGTGGTCGATGTAGAGCGCGGCAGCGGTCCCGGAGACGGACGCCCTCACGTCGGGATTGGTGCTGACCACGTCGGCGAGCATGTCGACGAGCTGGTCCCTGATCCGGTCGCGGAGCATCTCGATGGGATGGAGGATCAGGTTGTCGAAGGCGTCGTTGAGCTGCTGCTTGACGAAGTCGGCGGTCTCCTGGGCCGCCCACTCCATGAGCTCGAGCAGGATGACTCGTGCCATCGCCTTCTTGGCCGCGAACGCGGCGATGCCGACGCCGGTGCTGATCGCGGCGATGTCGGCGGCGATATCGAACGACAACGTCGTGATGAGGCCGGTCTTGTAGAGGCTGATGGAGGTGGCGACCGTGTCGCAGCCGATCTTGGTCGCGTCGCCGACCAGCTCGATCTTGCCGTTCAGGTCGGTGCTGCAGAAGACCGACCACTCCTCGACCAGCGACTCGTAGGCGTCAGACTCGGAGTTCTCGGAGAGCACGCCCAACAGGTGGTTGAGCGCGTTGCCGAAGTCGACCAAGCTGTCGCACATCGACTTGAAGGTGTCCCCGAAGTCGGCGAGTTTGTCCTCGTCGACGTCGGGCCAGCGCAAGCCGTAGAAGCTGAAGACCGGGGTGAACCAGTCAGGGAGCAGGATCGCCATCGGCATCTCCTCGTCGGTCGGAGGCTGGGGCGGCCCGGGCGGCGCTCGCTCGGCGAGGTGCCCGCCCGGGATCCCGGCCGGGCATCAGCCGCGGATGGCGTTGGACAGGTCGCTGTCGGTGGCGGCCAGGGTGTCGGCGGCCTGCTCGAGGTAGGCCGAGAGGCCCTCCAGCGCGTCGATCGCCTGGTGGGTGCCGTTGGCGAACTGCTCGAACTGGTCCTGGTAGGTGACCGAGGCCAGGTCGGTGACGAAGCCCGACTGGACCAGGTTGTTGATCAGTCCGCTGAGCTCGGTCAGCGTGCTGTTGAGCTGCTCCTGGCCGTTGCGCAGCTGGCCCGCGGCGGAGCGCATCTCCTCGTAGGAGACGTTGACATTCGTCATGATCCTCTTCCTTTCGATGGTGCCCGGGACGGGCGATGTGTGGTGAACCTATGAAGCGGTCGTGGATGCGGACAATGGGGACCGCTCCCCTCCCGCGAGCGGCAGCTGGACCCGGACGGCCCGGCCGCCCGCCACCGCCATCCCCCGGCCGACGGGGAACTCCGTGCGCTGAAGCCGCGGGAACGGAGTCCGGAAGATGGCCTCCCCCTCGACCCAGTCCGGCTGCAGCAGCAGTCCCCGCCGGGCGGACTTGAACTCGGCGTAGAGCGGGTAGATCGATCCCCAGGTCGCGCTCTCGGAGTCGCCGACGACGAGGTGGTCGGATCTCTTGGCCCGCTGCACCAGCTCGACCAGCGGCTTGTCCGCCGGGCCGTTGACCAGGTCGCCGACCCCTTCGACGAAGATGGCCAGCCGTCGCTTGCGCTCCGGGCCCGCCAGCGCCCCGGAGAGCTGTCGGGCGGCCTCGGCGATCTCCTCGGGGGTGGTCGCGACGACGTCCCAGTCCAGCGCACTGGGCACGATCGAGCGGCCGACCCCGAAGTAGACGAGCACCAGATCCTGCTTCCAGCGACGCAGCGACCGCGCGAGCACGAGCACCGCGTTGGTCCGGCCGCTGCCCGGTCCGCCGCCGATGACGAAGCAGCCCGTGGGGTCGAAGCCGATCGGTTCGAGGGTCTCGTCGCTGATCCCGAGCAGCGGCTGGCCACCGACCTCGGTGGGGAGGTCGACGAGCCGTATCTCGGTCGGCAGCGCACCGACGCGCGGCGCGAACGGCACTCCCCGGCGTACCATGCTGCGGGCGAAGCCGGCCATCGCATGTGACTGGTCGGCGACATTGCCCAAGCCGCCGAGCACCGCGATCTGGGTCTCCAGTCCGTCGATCACGGCACGCCCCGGTCCGGCCCCGTCGAGCACGTCACCGGGGACGCCGAGGACGCGGTAGCCGTTGTCGTCGGCCAGCCGGAGCACCACCCGGCGGGGCACGCTGGCCGCCATCGCACCGGGCACGCTGGCGTGCCGGTCGGCCGTGAAGACGACGTGGATGCCGAGTTGGCGCCCCTCGCTCATGAGCTGTTGCAGCACGCCGTACCACTGCGCGCGTGGCCCCACCACCTCGTAGGCGTCCCGGAAGGCGGGCAGGTTGTCGATCAGCAGCAGCAGTCGCGGCTCGTCGGGCCGGCCGGCGAGCCGTCGGTAGTCGGTGATGGTGCCGGCACCCGCCTGCGGGAAGGTACGCGCGCGCTCCTCGGCGAGGTCGCGCAGCGTCCGCAGCAACCGCACCACCCGCTCGTGGTCCTCGCCGGCGACCACGGCGCCGACGTGTGGCAGCGGCTCGAGCATCCGCAGCCCGCCCGCGGCGAAGTCGAGGGCGTAGACGTGCACCGGACCGCCCCGCGGCGTGATGCCGGCAGCGGCAGCGAGGGTGCGGAGCAGCACCGACTTGCCGGAGCCGCTGGTGCCGTAGACGGCCAGGTTGCCGTCCACGTCGGGGAGGAAGGTGACGACCCGCTGCGCCTGCTCCTCGGGGAGGTCCGCGACCCCCAGGATCAGCTCGGCGTCGGTACGAGGGCCCAGCAGCGCGAGGTCGTAGGCCGGGCTGAGCTCCTCCAGCCAGGGCTTGCGAGGTGCCGGCACCTCGGCGAGCCGAGATGCCTCGACGATCGACTCGACCAGCCGCACCTGGTCGGTGGGACCGAGGTCCGCCGGGCCCTGCCGCCGGTCGGCCTCGGGGCGCTGCCAGGGCTCCTCGGCGCCGAACCGGAGCGGATGGACCTGGACGCTGGCGGGCTGCGTCGCCGACACGTCGGTGTGGCCGCCGGCGTAGGCCGACTGGAACGGGGTCAGCCTCCCCGGCCCGGACTTGGCGATGGCGCGACCGGGGAGCGCCGGGTCGAAGCTCGCGGCGACCGGGGTCCCGATCACGTCGGAGCTGTCCGACTCGTCGGCCACCCGCAGCGCGATCCGGAGATTGGTGTTGGCCCGGATGTTGTCGCTGATGACGCCGGCGGGACGCTGCGTCGCCATGATGAGGTGGATGCCGAGCGAGCGGCCCCGCTGGGCGATATCGACGACGCCGTCGACGAAATCCGGGACCTCCTTCTTGAGCGCGGCGAACTCGTCGATCACCAGCACCAGCGCGGGCGGCGCCTCCGGGTCGCCCCGCTTCTCCAGCTCCAACAGGTCCTTGGCCTTCTTGCGGTTGAGCAGGTGCTCGCGGTGGCGCAACTCGGCGCGGAGGCTGGTCAGCGCTCGCCGTACCAGATGCGGGCTCAGGTCGGTGACCAGTCCGACGCAGTGTGGCAGCCGGACGCACTCGGCGAACGCCGCGCCGCCCTTGTAGTCGACGAACAGGAAGGTGACCCGGTCGGGGCTGTACTCGGCGGCCATGCCGAGCACCCAGGCCTGCAGGAACTCGCTCTTGCCCGCGCCGGTGGTGCCGGCGACCAGCGCGTGAGGTCCCTGGCCGCGCAGGTCGAGATGCATGGCGTCCACGCCCATCTGGCCGACCAGCGCCCGGAGCGAGCCGGGACGTGGCCGTGGCTGCGGTGCCGCTCCCCGGATATGCAAGGAGAGGTTCTGGCGCCATCGATCGACCACCGCGGCGCCGCTCTCCGCGAGGTCGGCGCCGAGCAGCGAGACGAGCGGCACGTGCTGTGGCAGGTCGCTGGCGTCGGCGACCGCTGCGCCGGAGTCGAAGAGCGGCGCGAGGGCCAGCGCGAACCGCTCGGCGTGCTCCCGGCTGACGCCCTCGGCCACGACGCCCTCGACCACCGTGCCGTGCCTTACGAAGTGGGCTCGCGCGGCGGTCAGGCCGGCGGAGACGTCGAGGAAGGTGCGGCAGATGGCCGGGAGCCCGGTGGCCTCCGCCGCCAGCCAGATCGGCAGGATCCCGGCCTGGGCGGCGCGATCGCCGAGCTGCACCAGGCGGGCCCGGTCGACGGGAGCCTGCTCGGTGACCACGACCACGACCACAGGCCGCGGCGGCGCGGCCGCCGGGTCTCCGGAGCCGAGCCGGCCGCCCGCGACGGTCGCGGCCAGTTCCTGCGCGAGGGGGCCCTGCGGCGGGGGCGGCTCCTCCGCGCCGCGGCCGAGCCGGGTGCGGACCATCTCCTCGAGCTCGGCGACGACCTGGCCGATGCTGGGTTGGGTGTCGGCGAGGTGGATGCCCTGGATCGGGCTCTGCGGTGAGGAGGTGTGCGGCAGCCACCGCAGCCACTCCAACTCGGCCCGCTCGGCCTGGCTGGTCAGCGCGACGACCACGAGCTCGGCCGGCGAGTGCAGCCCGGTGAGCTGGAGCAGCAGGCCGCGCAGGGCATCGGGAGCGTGCTGGGCGCCGACCACGCCGAGCGCGCCGGCCACCGCCCCGGACTCGACGAGCGGCACGTCGCCGACCAGGCTGAACCGGCTCTCGAGCTCGCGCAGCCGCTCGGAGAGCTCCGGCATACCGTCGTCGATGTCGGGCGGCGCCGAGAGGGTGTTGCGGGAGGGCAGCGTCGCGGTGCCGAGCCTGACGCTGAGGAAGGACCAGTGCTCGGGCCGCCTGGTCCACAGCAGCGACCCTCGGTCCAGACCGGCCCGGTAGATCTCGGCGACCGCCGGTGCCTCGGCCCTCCTGACGGCGGCCTCGGCCGGGATCGCCGCCGCGAGCGTGCCCTCCAAGCCGTCGAGCTGGGCCTCGAACCTCGCCAGCTCGCCGTTGAACTGACGCTTGGTACGTCGCTTGGTGTTGAGATAGTTGCCGGCCATCATCATCGGGGCCATGGCGACGAAGAGCAGCGACATCGCCCGGCCGGTCAGGACGAACATCGAGACGCCCATGACGATCGGGGCGGCCAGCATGATCCAGGCGAACATCGGCGGCTCGGGCGGGCTCGGCACCTGTGGCCGCGGGTGCTGCTGCTCCGGATAGCGGGCCTCCACCCGGGGCGATCGGTGGAACGGCACCGCACCGCCCTGCATCGCCCGCTCCGGTGGCGCCACCGCAGCGCCGACCGGGGTGACCGTCAGCCAGCTGTCCCCGAGCAGCACCCCCTGTCCCGGCGGGAGGGTGAGCCGGGAGACCGGGACCCCGTCGACGACCACGCCGTTGGCGGAGTTGAGGTCGACCACCTCCACCGTGGCCCCCACGTCGATGCGGGCGTGACGCTTGGAGACGAAGGAGTCGCCGAGGACAACGTCGGCGCGGGCGTCTCGGCCGACCACGCTGGACCCGGCCGGCAGGTTGAAGCTCCGGCCGGCGTCCGGCCCGGAGGTGACCCGCAGGATCGCGGCGACCTGACCACCGGCGTCGAGGCCGGCCACCGGCGCCGGCACGACGCTGACCGAGCAGCCCGACGCGATCGGCGCCTCGCCCACCGTCCGGTCCGGCGCGATGGTGACGTGGCTGCCGCCGCCGGGTGGTGACACGCTCAGCGTCACCGCGGCATCGAGTCGTCTGCGCTCGCTGTCGACCGGGTCCGCATCGAGCAGCTCCCGGGCGATGTCGCCCACCGATGCCGCGGCGTCGGTCGTGACGACGACGTCGACGGCGTGCCCGGAGGAGCGTTGATAGGCGAGCTTCAGTCTCACGTGAGCCGCTCCACCCGGAAGGCGACGTCACCGAGGAGCACCGTCGTGCCAGCTTCGAGGAGTGTCGGGGTGCGCGGCTCGAGACGCGTCTCGACGCCGTCCTTGTCGACGTAGACGCCATTGGTGGAGTCGAGGTCCTCCACGTGCAGCCCGGCCGGCCCGGTGGTCAGCGCGGCGTGGGTCTTCGACATGCTCCGGTGCGGGTCGTGCAGGGCGTGCGCGGTCTCGCCCTCGCCGGCGGCCGGCTCGCGCCCGACGACGACTCGGCCGACGACCTCGACGCTCTGCGCGCCCACCAGCCGCCAGCGCGGTGGCGCCTCGGGCACCGGACCGAGGCGGGTGCTCTCGTCGACGAACGCCCCGGCGGACGGCGTGCTGACGGCAGGCGGCACGGGGGACATCGGCGGCGGCGCGGCGAGCGGCACACCCGGCGGTGGCGGCACCATCCCGGTGGGGCCGATCGGAGGCGGGGCGGAGGCGGCCGGAGCCGTCGGCGCGAGGTAGGGCGGTGGAGCCGGGGTGGCCGGTGTGCCGACGCTCGGCGGAGCGGGCGGAGCAACGGGCGGCTCGGTGGCCAGCGAAGGCGGCGCCGCGGCGAGGTACGGCGGCGGGGCGCTCGACCGGGGGGCGCTCGACCGGGGGGCGCTCGACCGGGGGGCGGCGGCGTCGCGGCGCAGCGGCCGGCCCCGCACCACGACTGTGTTGACGGCCCGGTCGTGCCAGCCCTGGCGACGCGGGTGTCCGGGGATCACGAACGGCTGGATGAGCAACCCGATCCCGCACGGCGCCGCCAGCAGCGCCAGCACCAACTGCCGCACGAAGGCGCGCCCCCAGCCGATCGGCCGGCCGGTGTCGGCATCGACGATCGCGATACCGACCATGAGCTTGCCGAGGCTGCCGCCCTTGGTCGCGACCAGCCCCCACTGCACGATGCTCAGCACGATCCCGAGCGCGGAGAGCACCATCACCGCCGCGACGGCTCCCCCGCTGACGGTGGCGTAGGGATCCGACAGGGTCGCCAGCTGGATCGCGTAGACGGGCACCCAGACGACCGCGCCGATCGCCACGTCCAGCAGGTAGGCGCCGAAACGACTGCCCACGCCGGCGTACGACGTGCCGGTCGGGCCGAGCGGGACGGAGGTGCTGAACTGACTCATCGGTTTCCCTTCTGACGGATTCCTCGTGAACGGACCGCGCGAGGCAGGACGTCTCGCGCCCTCTCGGCCAGCGCGGCCCAGGGCAGCGAGGCCGGGGAGAGGAGCGCCAGCGGACGACGCCACCACGGTGCGCCCTTGCGCAGCCGCACCAGGGCGGTCCTGACGTCGGACCAGTAGGCGTCGACCTCGGCGTCGGTGGGCGTGCCGGCTCCGAAGACGTGCCGGTCGGCGACCAGCGCGACCGTGGTGAGCTCGGGGCTGTGGTAGCGCTCGGCGAGCCGGGCGCCGTTCTCGTAGCGGGTGTTGCCGCGCGGCAGCCGCACGCCGAGGTCGCGGGCCCGGTCCGCGACCTCGTGCCAGCCGCCGCTGATCCGCCGGACCGGGTCCGGTGCGCGTCGCCGGCGCCGGCGCCGCAGCCCCTTGGCGAGCAGCAGCAGCCAGACCGGCGAGGTGATCCCCACCCCGACAGCGCCGTACCCGAGGTATCTCAGCACCGAGCCGACCCCCGAGGCGCTCTCGTCCCTCGACTTCCGACCTGCGCCCTGGGGCGCCTTCTCGTCGTCGTCGTCGGGCTCCTCCGGCACCACCGGAGGTTGCAGCACGTTCGGTTGTGGCTCCGGCTCGGGATCGCTCTGCTCCTGCTTGGGGGTGCGGTCCTTGTCGGGGGTCGGCGCGAACGGCACCCAGCCGGCTCCGGCGAGCTTGATCTCCACCCACGCGTGCACGTCCTTGCCCTTGACGACGCCGGCGGGATCCTCAAGCACGAAGCCCATGACCACGCGGGCGGGGAGACCCCGCTGCTGGGCGACCACGGCCATGGCGGAGGCGTACTGCTCGTCGTTGCCGATCAGCTGCTCGGCGCCGGCGAGGTCGGTGAGGCGTCGTACGCCGTGGCCCGAGGCCGACGGCGCCTGGCCGGGCTTGCCGTCGCTGTAGAAGCCCTGCCGGAACTGGTCGACGAGCAGCTGCGCCAGGGCGCCGCCGGTCGGGCCGCCCGCCTGGGCGGTCCACTGCTGGACCCGCTTGGTCAGCGGCTGGATGTCCGCCGGCGGGTTGACGCCCGGTCCGCCCTCGGCGTCCAGGCTCGCCGGCGCGGCCGGGACGGCGGGGCGCACCACCTCGAACTCGTAGGTGGTGCCGGGCTGGACGCCGCCGAGCTGGGCCATCGTGCCGGTGGCGTCGTTGTAGACGAGGCCGGCGCGCGCCGCCGCGTCGTCGTGCCCGTCGCGGGTCACCGTGACGGCTCGGGTCTCCCCGACGGTCGGCACCCAGGGCCCGGAGTAGTCGGCGATGGCGACACTCACCCGGGTCGCCTCGGCGGTCTCGGTGTCGGCGAGGCGGCCGAAGCTGCCCGACTGGGTCGGTGCCTCCGGCCCGCCGGCGACATTCCAGACGACGCCGTCGAAGGTGTCCATGGTGGCCAGCCGGACCCGGTCGCCGGGCGCGAGCCCGGTCGTGGTGAACATGGTCCGGTCCCCGAGGGTGGCCTCGTCGTAGAAGGCTCGGTAGCGCGAGAGCGGGCTGGGATAGTCGAGCGGGTCGAAGGGCGGCTGGACGTGGTCGCGCAGCACCTCGCGCGACCCGCCCGCGGTGGCGGCCGTCAGCCCGGTGCCCAGGGCGCCGGCGATCACCGCGACCACCGCGGTGAGGAGCAGCCTGCGGGGCCATGCGACCCGGGCACCACGGGTGGCGCGCCAGCGCTGCCAGACCAGCAGGCTCAGGGTGAGGGCGAGTCCGCGCGGCAGCGGCAGCCCGCTGTCCCTGCTGCCGAAGGCGACCGCGACGACGAGGACCGCGATCAGCACCAGCGGCGCCGCGCCGGGCCAGCGGCCGCGCCACAGCAGGGTGCCCGCCGACACGCCGGCGACCAGGCCGAGGATCCAGGGCACGACCAGCACCGTGCCGGTGCTGCCGAGCGGGGTGAGCAGGGTCAGGGAGTCCCGCCAGGCGTGGATCGCGCCGGTGCCGAGCGCTCGCAGCGCCTCCGCGCCGGGGAGTACGCCGCCGACGGCGTGGTCGGGCACGGCCAGGGCGGCGCCGAGGAGCAGGTAGCCGCATACCAGTATGAGTGCCGTCAGCCACGGCCCCCAGTCGAACCGCCGGCTCGTCGCCGCGACCGCGAGCCCGAGCAGCAGCCCGACCCCCGTCGCGGCAGCCCAGCGCCAGCCGCCGTAGGCGTCGGCGAGCGGGCTGGCGGCGAGCAGCCCGAGCACCACCACGACGGCGGCGTCGGCCAGCATCAGTCGGGGCGTGGGGGCGCTCATCGCGACAGCCTGCGCAGGGTGCTGCCGAGATCGTCGAGACTGCCCACGGTCGCGATGTCGAGGTCGCCCATCTGTCGCAGCGTCGTCTCGGCCGACGGCTCGGCGCGCACCACGATGGTGCGCAGGTCGAGCGCCAGGTGGCGACGTGCCCGGCGGATCTCGGCGGCCTCGGTGAGAGAGCCGCACACGAACACCGCGACGCTGGCGCCCGGGTGGTCGCGGGCCACGCCTCGGGCGACCTCCGAGAGCGGCCGCGCGGCGGGCTCGTAGTCGACACCGGAGTACTGGTCGAGCAGCCGCTTCGTGCTGCCGGTGTGCAGGACCCGCGAGGACGTGGTGGCGGTCAGGGTGTGGCCCTCGCTCAGGGTCCGCACCCCGAGGGAGGCGGCGATGGAGACCGCGGCCTCGAACTCCTCCTCGCTCACGTAGTCGTCGAGCCGAGTGCTCAGCACCACGAGCATGTGGGAGCGGCGGGTCTCCTCGAACTGGCGGACCATCAAGGTGCCGGTACGGGCGGTGCTCTTCCAGTGGATATTGCGCCGGTCGTCGCCGGGGACGTAGCCGCGCAGGGCATGGAAGGCGACGTCGTTGTCGGAGAGCTTGCGAACGGTCTCGCCCTCCAGGTCGCGCACCAGGCCCGAGGCCGACCCCTCGACCCTGACGGTGCGCGGGTGGACGTAGAGCAGTTCGGGCTCGGTGAGCTCCTGCTCACGCCGGAGCAGGCCGAGCGGGTCGGCGCGGACGGTTCGCACCGGACCGACGGTGAGGACCGCGCGACGCGAGGTGGGGATGGCGAAGAGCTCCTCGTGCTCGGCGCGCGGGGCCAGGCTGGGCAGGTCGAACCGGGCCCGGCCCTGCCCGACCACGAGCTCGACGCTCAACGGCAGCGTCCGGTGTCCGGTCCGGTTGAGCAGCCGGGCGGCGCCGTTGGCGCGCTCGCCGACCACGACCCGGTCGCGGGACAGGTCGAGGGCCGCCGAGAGCTGATGCCTGCCGAGGACGAAGGCGACGCAGACCAGCAGCAACGCCAGCACCAGCCAGCCGGCGACGACCAGCTCGGTCCAGCCCAGCGCCAGGCCCGCGATCAAGGCGGGTACGGCGAGCAGCAGCGCCGCCCACGCCGTCCCGGTGACCACCTCGAGGACCGGCCCGGTGACCGGCCGCGCCCACGCCCGAGGGCGCTCGGTGCGGTCCCGCAGGAACGCGACCAGGCCCAGCCGCAACCCGCCGGCACGACGTGGCAGCGACTGGAGCCGGCGGCGCAGCCGCGCCGGGTCGAACCGGGACCGGCCCGCCATCAGGCCACCCGCTCCTGCGGGGCCGAGACCTGGCCGAGGATGCGGGCGATGACCGACTCGGCGGTCGTGCCGCGGAACTCCTCCTCGGGGTCGAGCACCATCCGGTGGGCCAGCACCGGCACCGCGAGGGTCTTCACGTCGTCGGGGACGACGTACTCCCTGCCCGAGGCGAGCGCCCACACCTTCGCGGCCCGGGTCAGCCCGAGACCGGCCCGGACGCTGGTGCCGAGCACGACGTCGTGGGCCTCACGGGTCTCCTCGATCAGCCGCGCGACGTACTCCAGCACGGCCTGGTCGACGTGGACCCGCGCCGCGAGGTCGATCATCGACGCCACGTGGTCGGTGCTGATCACCGGACTGAGCACGCTGCCGCCGCGAGCCTGGGTGGGCTGGCCGAGGATCTTGACCGTGCTGGCGTGGTCGGGATAGCCGAGCGAGGTCTTGATGAGGAACCGGTCGAGCTGGGCCTCCGGCAGCCGGTAGGTGCCCGCCTGCTCGATGGGGTTCTGGGTGGCGATCACGATGAACGGCCGGCCTACCGAGTGGGTCACGCCGTCGACGGTGACGTGGCTCTCCTCCATCACCTCCAACAGCGCCGACTGCGTCTTGGGCGAGGCGCGGTTGATCTCGTCGGCGAGCACGACATTGGCGAAGACCGGGCCGGGGTGGAAGTCGAACCGCTGGGTGCGCTGGTCGTAGATCGTCACCCCGGTGACGTCGCTGGGCAGCAGGTCCGGCGTGAACTGGATGCGGCTCTGCTTGCCCTGCAGGGTCTGTGCGATCGCGCGGGCCAGCGAGGTCTTCCCGGTGCCGGGGAAGTCCTCGAGCAGCAGGTGGCCCTCGGCGACGAGCGCGGTCAGCGCGAGCTGGATCACGCGGGTCTTGCCGACCACCGCCTGCTCCACGTTGCCGACCATCTGCGCGAAGGTCTGGGAGAACCAGTGGGTCTGGTCCGGGGTGAGGGTCATCGTGTTCCTTCGTTCGGGCTGGGAGAGCTGGCGGAGTGGCTTAACACGACGTCACCGAGTCGGAGATGCCGTCGACGGTGACGACATAGGTCTCGCACAGGCCCGTGTACCACGGGGGTCCACCGCCGTCACCTCTCCCGTCGGAGCCGACCGTCATGGTCTGGGAGCTCCAGTTCGTGGCGTTCTCGGTGATCGTGTAACTTCCGGGCGCGAAGCCGGTGACCGCGACCGACAGGACCCGGCAGGTCCCGCCCAGACGGACGTCGGGAGTGTCGCAGTTGCCGGCCGGCGCGGACACGCTCGTCAAAATGGCCTCGACCGTTCGCGCGTCGGCATTGCCGCACTTCTGCGCAACGTCGCTGTAGAGCCGGTCCGTGCTGGTGGCACCCTCGGACACGGTACGGACCTTGATACAGGCCTGGTCGCCGCCCTGCGTGGTGGAGATGGTCTTGCTGGTGGCGGTCGTCCACGAGCTGCCGTCCTGATATTGGACGGCGAGGACCGGGCGTCCGTTGGCCGCGGGGGTGCCCCAGCTGAAGCCCACCGACATATAGCCCCCGGAGGCGGTGATATTCGTGGGCTGCGCGGGTGTCCCGAACGGGCGGACGCCGCCGACGTCGGCCGACTTGCCGAGGATCTCGCCCGCCTGGTCGTCGCGGGTGACGGGCTTGACCGTCACCGTGTAGGGCCCGTTGTTGGCGCTGAAGGTCACGTCGGCGGTCGTCGTGCCGGCACCGACGGTCTTGGCCGGGCCGCCGGTGCTGGTGACCCGGTACTCCACGATGTCACGACCGCCGTCGTCGGCGGGGGCGTCCCAGGAGATCCGCGCCGTGCTGTCGCCCTCGCTGACCTTGGTGAGGTTGCGGACCTCGGAGGACTTGTCGTAGGGGTTGACCTTGTCGGAGGGGTCGCTGGGCTCGCTGAGACCCGCCCGGTTGCTCGCCTGCACCGTGAAGGTGTAGTCGTGGCCGTTGTCGACGTTGAACACCGTCTGCGTGCCACTCACCTGCTTCGGTGACTGGGCGGCGCCGTCGACATTCATGGTGACCTGGTAGCCGTCGAGGTCGTCGCCGTTGTCGTCGGGTGCCGACCAGCTGACGGTGACGATGCCGCCCGCGACGCCGTCGTCGGCGCTGGCCACCGCGGTCGGCTTGGCGACGACGGCGGGCACGCCGAAGGCCTTGTCCGGCTGCGAGGCCTCCGACCAGGCCTGTTTGCGGGCCTCCTCGACGATGTCGTTGACGGCGCGGATCCGGAACTGCCTCATCTCGCCGTTGGTGAGACCGTTCCACTGGAAGGAGGTGGTGCCGGCCGCGACCGTGCGGGCCTCGGCGGTGCCGAGCAGGGCGATCTCGTAGAACTTGATCGGCGAGCCGACGTTCTGCGGTGGCGTCCACGTCAGCTCGAGCTGTCCGTCGCGGTGGAGATAGTCCTGTACGACGGTCGGGGCAGCCATCATCTCGGGCACCCGGTCGGGGGTGACCGACTCCGAGGCGGGACTGGGCTCGCTCGGCCCGACCCGGTTGTGGGCGGTGACGGTGAACTGGTAGGTCTGCCCCGGGGTCAGCCCGGTGACCTCACAGGTGGTGGCCGCACCACAGTCCCGGGACCCGCCGGACCACGCCACGACGTACTTCTCCACGGGTGCGCCCTTGTCGTCGGCCGGCGTCCAGTTCAGCGTCACGCTGTCGTGGGTCGCGCTGGAGACGGCCGGCCGTCCCGGCGGGTCCGGCGCGGCGACGACCACGATCTCGGCGCGTGCGGTCACGTCGCGGTCGGGACGCCCGGAGCCGTCGTGGACCACGAACCTGACCGTGATCGTGCCGGCGAACCGGGCGGCGGAGGTGACGGTGACCCCCGAGCCGGCGGCCTTGGCGGCGCCCTCACCGCTCTCGACGACGGCGTCGGAGACGGTCAGCGGCTCTCCCTCGTAGGGATTGACGGCGTAGTCCCCGATGTCGAAGGAGACCGGCGCGCCCGCCTCGGCCTCCAGCGGCCCGATCTGGCTGACCGTGACCAGCGGCTTGTCGCTACTCACGATGGTGACATGTGCCGTCCCCTTCCCCGAGGCGCCACCGGGGTCGGTGACCGTCAGCGGCACGTCGCTGACGTCGAGGTCGGCCACGCCGTCCTTCGCCTTCAGCACCAAGGTGGCGCGATCTTCGACGCGCGCCTCGACCTTGTCGGTGCTCTGGGCCGTGAAGGCCAGCCGGGGCAGGTCCTCCGCATTGGCGTCGGCGGCAGCGGCGGCCAGGTCGATGCGCTTCTCCTCCGCCTCGTCGCCGCCGACGAGTTGCACGTCCACGTCCCGCAGCGTCGGCGGCTCGTTGCGGGTGGCGATCACGTCGATCGGGATGGTGAGCAGCGAGGTCAGCCCGGTCGCATCGTTGAGGTCGGCGCCGTCGGTCACCTCGAAGGTGACCGAGGCGCGGCCCACGAAGTCGGCGGGAGCGGTGATCACCATGCGGTCCAGCGCCGTCACCTCCACACCACCGGCGAACGGCGCGGTCTCGACCGCGTCCGGCACGGTGACGATCGGCGAGCGCCCCGCCCGGACCAGCACGTGGTCGGCGAGCGCGATCTCGCGGGACTCCCCCGCCTTCATCTCGACCGGGACGGTGGTCGGGTCCAGCACCGGGGGGACGTCGTCGGTGCCGCTGACGAAGACGAAGCCGAACGACTCCTGGTCCTCCGCGTCCAGCACGCGATAGACGACGACCTGGTCCTCGGCGGCGAGCACCACGTTGAGCTTGTCGTCGACCACCGAGCTGACCCGCGGGTCCCAGGCCTCGATGCGAAGATCCTCGCGGCGGCCGTCCAGGTCACCGTCGTTGTCCAGCACGTCGACGGTGATCGTCTCGCCGGGCGTCTTCCCGGCGATCTGGGCGAGGGCGGCCACGTCGTCGCGGGTGGTGGGGGCGTAGAGCGGCGCGTCGGCGCTGGCGTCGATGGTGAAGCGGGCGGTGTCCATCGCGCCCAGCTCGTCGTTGATCTCGTAGCTGAGCGTGGTCTGCGCCTTGGCCGCTCCCTCGACCGGCGGGACGGTGACCACGACGAAGTCGTCCTCGAGGCTCGCGGTGGTGCCCTCGCCGAGTTTGAGGTCCTCCGAGAGCAGCGGTGGATCGCCGTCCGGATCCGCGTCGTTGGTGAGCACGTTGTAGGCGATGACCCGGTCCGGGCGCACCGCCAGCTGGTCGTCGAGCGCGACCGGGCTCTGGTTGGTGGCGGCCCGAGGCGCGACGCCGACCCGGATCGGTACGACGCCGCGGGCTCCGTAGCGATCGTGCACCTCGGCCTCGAAGACGTCGGTGCCGGTGGCCTCGTCGAAGGGCTGGTACTCGATCCAGTCCAGCCCGGTGTTGACGACCCGGCCGAGCTGCGGCGCGCTGACCAGGCCGGAGAGGGTGACGGCGTCGCCGTCCGGGTCCGAGCCGGACAGGCCGAGCTCGATGCGCACCGCTCGGTCACCGATCGCCCGGGCCTCGACGGCCTCGGGCCTGGGCGCCGCATTGTCCTCCGGGTCGTCCGGCTTGACCGTGATGACGACCTCGGCGTCGTCGCGTTGCCCGCGAGCGTCGCGCACGCCGTAGGTGATGCGGTACTCCCCTGCCTGGTCCGGCGCCTTGAACCGGAGCCTGGTCCCGGAGACGAAGAGCGCGAGGTCCTCGGGCTTGACGAGGTCCTGCTGCAACAGCAGCAGGTCGTCACCGTCGGGGTCGACGTCGTTGCCGAGCACCGCGACGCTGCCGACCGCGCCTGCCCGGACGGTGACCTTGTCGTCGGCAGCGACCGGCGGCCGGTTCGCCACCGTGAGGGTGCCCTGTCCTACGGTGACCGTGCCGGCCGTGGTGTTGGGCCCGTCGGTGACGGTGTAGCCGATCGAGACCGGCGCGGTCAGGTCGCGGGCCGTCTCGACGCGGAGCAGCCGGTTGCGCAGCAACGAGGCCTTGACGCCCGAGCCCGGCGGCACCGATACCGACGTCACCGCGAGCACGCCCGCCTCGGGGTCGGTGTCATTGGCGAGCAGATCGAGCAGGGCGTGCCCGCCCGGCGGGATCAGCCCCTCGTCCCTCATCGCCACCGGCGGCAGGTTGGTCTCGCTCTTCTTCAGCACGTCCAGCCGCACGAACGACTGCGCCTCGGCACGGTCGGTGTAGGCGCCGTAGTCCAGGTAGTAGGTGCCGGGCTGGGACGATCTCGCCTGGAAGAGGCCCGTCAGCGGGTCCTGTTGGATGTCGACTCCGCCGAGGCCCGGGACATCGCGCAGATGGAGCGCGGTGCCGTCGCGGGAGGAGTCGTTGGCCAGCGGCGCCACCTGGATCCACGAGCCCGCCAGGCCGACCGCGCGGTCGGGGACCAGTGCCGGCGGCACGGCGGTGCTCTGGTTGACGTTGACGGTGACCTTGCCCGAGGTCACACCGTCGCCATGGCCGTCGGAGACCGAGATGTCGATGGTCTTCGTCCCGGCCTTGCCGTCGTCGGTGTAGTCGATGACGCCTTCCGGGCGGAAGGTGACGGTGCCGCTCTTGGCCGTGGCGGACTGCAGCACCAGGGCATCGCCGTCGGCGTCGGTCCAGTCCGGGAGGACGTAGAGCGAGGTCCGCTGGCCGCGGCCGAGGGTGATCGCGGTCTCGCGCGGGACGTCGCCGTCCTTGACCAGCTCCGGAGGCCGGTTGTCCTCGAGCGGCGTGATCTGGACCCGCAGCTCGGCCTCGTCCGTGCCCGCTTCGCGGCCGTCGGTGACGACATAGCTGAACCGGGCCTCCTTGCCGGCGTCGTTGGCGCCGAACTGCATCTGGATCTGGGTGCCGTCGCCGACGATCGCCACCCGCTCGGGCTCGGGACCGCCGAGGTGCTTGATCTCCTCCACGGAGGAGACCGTGAGGATGTCGCCGTCGGCATCGACGTCGTTGCGGACCACCGGGAGGATCGACTCCTGGCCCGGTCTGGCCCCGAGCACGTCGTCGCGGGCGATCGGCGGATGGTTCTCCTCGGTACGGCGGACCTTCGCCTCTTGTTGCGGGTCCGGGTCCTCCTGCTGCTCCTTCTTCACCTTGGGATCGACGTCGTCCCAGTTCTCCACCCGCGGCAGGCCCTCTTCCTGCACCAGCCAGGAGACTCCGGAGAGGGTGTCGTTGAGTACGACGACGTCGCGATTGCGCCGGAAGGTCAGCGTCGCGCTGCCGGCGACTCCCGGGATCTTCTCGGCGTGGACGTCGTCCCCGTGCACGCGCACGTAGGCCTCGGCGTCGGGGTCGGCCCAGGCGGCGTGGACGTAGCCGGCGTGCACGAGCGGAGCCGCCGGCGGGCCGTCGAATCCGCCGCGCACCGACTCGAGGACACCGCCGTCGAGGGCACCGCGCAGCAGGTCGCCACGAGTGGCGACGTAGAAGGAGTCGCTGGCCGGGCCGGGCTGCTGCAACCGGATCGAGAGCGGGTCGTCGGTCTCGACACGCAACGGATCGGCGCCGGGCCGCAGCAGCACGCCGGTGTCGCGGTCGAGCACCACCGGGCTGCTGCCGACAGCGGTGACCGCGAGTGAGGTGCCGACCTTCGCGCCGAGGTCGCGCGGCTCGCCGGGGTCCGGGAGACCGGCGGTGACCGCGACCGGGGTCACGGTGTGCTTGCCCTGGTTCACGAACCAGGCGGTGCCGTCCTCGCCGACGGCGACGGCGCCGTTCCGGCCGACCCTGACGTCGGGCTCCAGCTCCGGGGTGAACCCCGAGACCGTGTCGGCGGTGCGGACCCAGCCCGCCCCGGTCTCGGTGTCGAGGATGGCGACGGTGTCGCCGCCGAAGGCGGTGGTGGCCGTGGCCGGTAGCTCGATGGGGTCGTTCGCGCGCCCGGCGGCGACGTCGATACGTCGCAGGCTGGCCCCACCCGAGCGGACCGCGAGGAACACCGTGGCGCCGTCCTGGTAGACGTCGAAGTCGCCGGAGTCGGACTGGATGGCCAGGTCGAGCTGTCGGATCTGCGCGTTCAGCCGGCCGAGCAGGTTGCGACTCGGGTCCTGGTTGGTGACCCAGACGCTGCCGTCGTTGAGGTCCACGTCACTGATCGGAGTGCCCTCGGCTCGGGTGGCGAGCACGACGAGTGCCGAGACGGCCACGGCGAGGGAGACGCCGGAGGCGATCCGTCGGGTCCGGCGGGCCCGACGGCCGGGGCTTCGTAGCGACGACAGGCGGGGCACCCTCATTCCTCCTCACCTCCGATCCGGTCCAGCAGCGGAAGGTGGTGGGGTCGGACGATCCGGGCCGCCACGACGTACTCCACCAGGCGTGCCCGGCGACCCGTGGCCAGGCTGCCGGCCGCTCCGCGCAAGCCCTTGACGCCTGCTCTGGCGTACTTGTCACAGACGTTGTCGAGCTTTCGGTTGAACGTGGTGGCCGACCAGCCGAGGCGGCGCGCGGCGGCGACATTGGTCGGAATGTCGCTGGGTCCCGTCCCAGCACGACGCAGCGTGTTCTCCGCCAGCGCCAGCAACAGCCGAAACTGCGAGGGCGTCAGCTCCACGTGCCCGAGGGTGCGCCCGACCGTGGCCTCCGCGGCCTCCTCGAGGACCTGCATGAACGCCGCCTCCGCCGAGCTGACGGTCAGCTCGTACGTCGTGCCGCCGGCCGTGAAGAGCACCGCGAGCGCGGGCAGCACCATCGGCAGTCGTGAGCCCGGACCGAGCCAGGACTGCAAGGTGCCGGCCTCGCCGCTGACGGTGACCGAGAGCCGGGAGCCGACATTGGCGATCCACCAGAACCCGTTGTCCCAGAAGAGCTCCACGATGCGGCGGTGCAGGAAGGCGTTGTCGTCGTCGACTACCAGATCCGCCTCCCGGCCGACCGAGAACCGGCGGGTGCGATCGACGCGGTACTCCTCGCCGCAGAACTCCACGACGAGCGACTCGCCCTGCTCCGCCTCGGCCGGCCCCATCACGCGGCCCCGGCGCAGATCTGGTCGCCCGGCAAGGAGGTGGCCGAGTCCGCCCGCACCACGACGGCCTGGGCGCACACGACGGCCCCGGCAGTGGCCCTCACGTCCAGGCGCGGCACGTCCAGGTCGGCGACCGGCTGCGGCTGGTTGGCGATGCTGTAGCTCACCGCGTAGTGATCACCCGGCTGCGGCGCGGGGTTCACCCAGGTGAACGTGACGGTTCCCGGCCGCGAGGTTTCGGCGGTGGTCGCCGTCGGCGGGGCGACGTAGGTTCCGGGGGCGCCGAGCGCGTCGGGTTCCACACTCTCCTCGAAGGCGGCGCGGCTCTCGGCGTCGGCGCCGCCGGAGTCACCTCCGCCCAGCAGCAGCACGGTGCCGGCCGCGACCGCGACGACGGCCACCGCGCCGATGCCGAGCAGCAGTCCCCGGCGACCTGGGCGGTCCGGTGCCGCCGGCTCCTCGGTGGCCCTGGCGCCGCCGATCACCCGGGGGCCGTAGACGGTGTCGAGCGCGTGGCCTGCCGGTGTCCGGAACTGCTCGGTGTCGTCGGGCACGGGGCTGACGAAGCGAGGCTGCAGCAAGGTGCCGTGCCGCTCGAGCGCCTCGGGCACGATGATGGAGACCGGACGGATGTAGGTGCGTTGGTCGTCGGTCTCGGCCTGCTCCGAGGCGGCGGCGGAATCGAAGACCTCGATGCGGGTCTGCGCCAGCCCCAGCTCCGCCTGGACGTCCTGCAGCAGCCCGGCGAGGGCGAAGGCGGATGCCGGCCTGTCGTCGACCCGCTTGGCCATCCCCCGGGCGAGCAGGTCGTTGAGGGAGTCGCCGACGTCGGCGCGACGGATCCGGCCGAGTGGTTGGCGCTCGATGCGGTTCATCAGCGTCGGGTTGTCGTTGGCGCCGCCGGCGACCTCGAAGGGCGAGCGTCCCGCCAGCAACGAGTAGATCGTCGCCGCGAGGGACCAGACGTCGCTGCGTACGTCGGCCGACGGGCTCTCGGCGAAGGATTCCGGGGGCGACCACGGCACCGACAGGCCGTAGCTGACCTCCTCCTGACCCGCCGTACCGGCGATGCCGAAGTCGGTCAGCTTCGGGGCGCCGAAGGCGCTGGTGAGCACGTTCTGCGGCTTGATGTCGCGGTGCAGGATGCCGGCTCGGTGCGCGGTCTCCACCGCGCTGGCGATGCGGATCCCGGTGTCGAGCACCTCGGCGACACCGATCCGCTCGGTCCGGAACCTCGGGGACAGGCCGGGCAGGGAGCAGTACTCCATGACCAGATAGGGCCGGCCGTCCTCGGCGACGTCGGCCGCGTAGATGGCCACGATCGAGGGATGGCCGGAAAGTTGCGCCATCACGTTGGCCTCGGCCTGCAGCTGGGTCATCCCGGCCCCGGCCGTGACCGCCTCCCGGAGCACCTTGATCGCGACCCTGCGGGCAGGAAGCTCCTGCTCGTAAAGGTAGACGTCGGCGAAGCCGCCACCGCCCAGGTCGCTCACGTAGCGATAGCCGGCGATGGCCGGCGCGGCCAGCCTGGTCTTCACGGAAGGGTCACCTCGACGCAGATGCCGTCCGAGATCTGCAAGATGTCGCCAGCTCTTACGGAGGTCGCCAGGCCCTTCGGCAGGGGCGTGCCCACGCCGCCTGGGCGGCGTAGCACGGTGCCATTGGTCGAGACGTCGGTAACGGTGAGGCCACCGTCGACGACGCCGAACTCCAGGTGGGTGCCGGAGACATAGGGGTCCTCGATCACGACCAGTGTCGGGAGCGTCGCGCTCGTGGTGTTGGTGGCTCGCGGCGAGCGGCCGACCAGGACGGGGCGGTCGACGTCGACCTCCTTGCCGGTCGAGAAGACCAGCCGGGCGACGACGACCGGCGCATCGGCTGCCTGCCGGGTGCCGGCTCGCCGTGCGCGCAGCTTGGCGAACTCCTCCGGCGTCATGGTGTGGTCCTCGGGGTGGTCCTTGGGGTGGTCCTCGGCCGAGGCCGGCCCGGCGCTCGGCTCGGAGACGATCTGGTCGGGTTCGCGGACCGCGGCATCCTCCGGGCGGCGACCGGCGACCGTGGCGCCCCACAGCTCGTCGTAGCGAGACTCGTCGGCCTCGAAGATCGTGGCGGCCGGATCGACTCCGGCCGGTGCCGCGCCTATTGCGGCTGGCTCCCGGTGCTCCTGGAGCGCCGGTTCGGGTTCCGGTTCGGGTTCCGGCTCCGCCGCAGCCTCGGGTTCCGGCTCGGACTCTGGTGCGGGCTCGGCTTCCGGCTCGGGCTCGCGATCCAGCGCGTCGCCCACCGTGATCGACGAGGCCAGCACCACGGCCGCGTCGGCCATCAGCTCACGCGCGTCCGGGGCCGCGGCCGCCGTACTGATTCGGGCTCCGATGTCGCCGCTGACCGGCAGGCGGTGCTCGGACCAGGTGCTGACGTCGGCGCCACGCCACTCGACGGCACCCTCCTCGCCGGCGACCTCCACCACATAGTCACCGCGCACCACCGCCCGGATCTCGCCGTCGCGCCACATCACGACGGCGAACCGCGGCAGCCCGGTGAGACGACCACCGCCCAGCGCGTCCAGCAGAGTCAGCACGTCGGGGTCGGTGTCGAGCTGCTCCCAGAGCGCCACGAGGTCGAGGTGCGCGGCATCCTCGACGAGGATCGCGACGCCTGGTCGGACCAGGCCGACCGCGCTGCCCACGCGGTAACGGATCCGCGTCATCCTCGACTCCCGCGACCGGGGATGGTGTCCTCGCTGGCCGCCAGGCCACGGCCCGCGGTCTGCTCCTGGACCACGCCGCCACGGACGTCGATCACGACGGCGGTGGCGTTGTCACGACCGCCCGCGTCGACCGCCTGCCGGATCAGCGCGGCAGCGGCAGCGGCGGCGTCGAGATCGGTCGCGAGCGCACTGGCGATGAGGTCGTCGGCCAGCTCGGAGGTCACGCCGTCGGAGCAGAGCAGTACCCGCGAGGCTCCCTCCACCGGGATGAGCGAGTAGTCCGCCGGCGCCTCGGCGATCGCACCGAGTGCCCTGGTGATGACGTGCCGGTCGGGGTGGGTGGCGGCCGCCGCGGCGGCCAGCTCGCCGGCGTCGATCATCTCCTGAACCAACGAGTGGTCGTGGCTGAGCTGGTCGAGCCGGCCCTGCCGGAACTGATAGGCGCGCGAGTCGCCGATATTGGCGAGCAGCCAGTAGGCCACGTCGTCACGGACGACGTAGACCAGCGCCACCATGGTCGATCCGGGAACCGGCCCCTCGGCTGGCGCGATCGCGGCGATGCGCTCGCCACACAGCGCGATGCAGCGCTGCACAGCCTCCGCGTCGACGCTGGGCGAGTCGGCCAGTTCCGCGAAGCTGCTCGCGACGATGGCGCTGGCGACCTCGCCCGCCTGGTGGCCGCCCATGCCGTCGGCGACGAGAAAGACCGGTGGGCGCAGCAGCCAGGAGTCCTGGTTGACCGTCCGGGTCCGGCCGGGATGCGAGCAGGCGCCGGCCTCGAGCCAGATGCCGCTCGAGCCGGCCGTCGGCGACCAGGGCTCGACCCTCTGGACCGTCATGGGGGCTCCTCCTTGGGCGGTGCGGATCAGCGGCCATGCCGGACCGTAGTGGCGTGGTGCGCCACCGAACATGGGGACTGCTCCCCACCGGTACGTCGCCCTTGACCCACCGCCGAAGAAGTGTGGAACACCCGATCACCCCGGTCGAGTCGCCCTTTTGACCGACACCCGACCCGCGACCGACGACCCGAGGAGCCGGACGAACCGGCTCAGCCGTCGAGGAGCGAACCGAGCGGGACCCCGTGCTGACCGGGCACCCAGACGAGGGTGTCCGAGCGCAGTCGTCCCTCCTCGGCGTACCCCCGCAGCTCGGCGATGCTGTAGGGGCCGTAGGTCGCCTCGCCATGCCAGACGAGCCACTCCCGGGCCGGCGAGGTCGCGGTGTTCGTCGCGTCGTAGGGCCCGGTAACGGGCCGGCCCGCCCCGGTAAGGAGGACCAGCAGCCAGGCCAGCAGCGGGAGCGACACGGTGAGCACCGGCCAGGACCACGCCGCGAGGAGCCAGGCCTGACGGGCGGGCAGCGGGCCGAGGCCACCGATGCCGGAGCGCCAATAGAAGTCCACGATGAGACTGAGATCCGCGCCCGCGCTGAGGTCCCAGACGCAGAGTCCGGCGGTCAGCAACAGGAACGCCACACAGAGCGCGCCGCAGACGTGGAGCGGGGCGCGGCGGGTGAATCCCAGCGGTGCCACCACGACGGCCAGGCAACCGATGAGACGAAGCCCGGTCTCCGCCGACCACCTGAGGTCCCAGCCGTAGTCGACGCTCAGCCAGACGCCGGCGACCGCCGCCAGCAGGCACAGCAGCCCCCACCCCAGCATCACCACGGCGCAACAGACCGCTAGGCCGTGATTCCTACGCACACCCCCATCGAAGCCTCGTCGAACCCTCGCGGTCAATGCCCGCCGTGGTCGGCAAAACGGGCGACAGGCCCCGGCCGATTCGCTGCTAATGCGGTGGATCCGAGTCAGCCGGTGACTCGGATCCACCGCACTCGGGAAGTGCTGAGGAGTCAGTCGGTCGAGAGCTTGACCACGGCGTGGGAGACGCCGTCGTCGACCCAGGCGCTGAAGCCCAGCCCGGCGAGCGGCTCGAGATTGTCCGCGACCTGCTTGTCGCCGGAGGCGAGCGCCTTGAGAGCCACGTCGAACCCGTTGAAGTTGACGTAGAGGACGACCGTCGACTTCTCCCCTTCGGGGACGACGTCGGTGAACGCCTTCGCCTTGCCCAGGCCGCCGTCGTCGGCGACCTTCTCGCGGAACTCGGGATCGAAGCCGAGCACCACCGCGTCCTCGCCCTCGTCGGTGTCGAGCAGACCCTCGGGGACATAGTCGCCGTAGGCCGACTTGAGCTTGTCGATGACCGAGCCGATCTCCTCGGCGTCGCCGTGGAGCTTGATCGCGATCGGCAGGTCGTCGGGCGAGGAGGAGTTGACCAGGACCTCGGGGTCGATGCCCGGGCCGACCGCCAGCGCGACGGAGTCGCCGAGCAGCTTCTCGATGTCGCCGGGCAGCTCCAGGCCGGTCATCTCGCTGAGCTGGTCGAACAGCGTCGAGGGGTCGAAGCCGTCGCCGCAGGTGGCCTCGATCTGGTCGACGATGCCGTCGACCCAGCCGTCGGCGAGCGAGAAGCCGATGGCGGCGGCCACGTCCTCGGGCAGCGTGGTGATGGCGGTCGAGGTGGGCGTGGAGCCTTCGACCCCGGAGTCGCCGACGACGGCCATCTCCAGGCCGCCGTCGCTGAACCGGATCGTCGCGGCGGCGCCGCCGAAGTCGGCGAGCTTGCTGCGGGCCTGGTCCAGCTGGGTGGAGTCGGTCGCACCTGCGCCGCAGGCGGTCAATGCGCCGAGCAGCGGGTCGCTGCTGTCGGGGTCGGTCGGATAGGAGGTGTCACCGCTCAGGTCGCCGAAGAGGGACTCGCAGTCCTCCTTGGTGAAGTCGTCGGAGAGCATGTCGGGGGTGCAGAACTCGGAGGGGTCGACCTGCGCGGGCCCGACCTGCGGGGTGAGACCGCCGCCGAGGTCGCTGGGCAGCGACTCGAGCTGGCTGGTGATGCTGTCCATCTGGGTGGCCAGGTACGGGCCGAGGGCGGGCGCGGCGTACGCCGAGAGGATGCCCGCGTCGCCGACCCGGTCGTTCCACTGCTGGTAGTCGGGGTCGTCGGCCAGCGAGCCCTTCTTGGCGTCGGCCACCACCTGCTTGGCCTCGTCCTGAGTCTCGGCGATGACGATCCAGTCGCCGTCGACGACATAGCCCGCCTGGTCTTCCGCGGAGTCGTCGCAGCCGAGGAGTTTCTCGATGCCGTCCTCGGCCTTGCCGGCGTCCTTGGTCTGCACGACCACTACCGGCTTGGGCTTCTCGGTGCCGACCGCGGCGATGGCCGCGCGGGAGCCCAGCCAGGGCTCGATGTCGTCGGACCAGTCGAGGTCGCAGTCGGTCTCCTTCTTGATCTGGTCGAAGATCCACTCCCGGACGTCGTCGTCGACGTGGATCCCGGTCTCCTCCTCGAAGGCCGGGAACTTGTGCGCGAGCTTCAACGCGGCGATCTTCTGCCCGCCCGAGGGGTCGAGGTCGATGCTGGCGTAGGCGAGGGTGTTGTCGGGCAGCGCCTCGGCGGGCTGGTCGCCGGTCTTGAAGAAGGACACCGCCGCCCAGGCGGCGACGCCGCCGCCGACCACGAGCAGCGCCGCGAGGCCGCCGCCGATGAACCAGCCCTTGCCGATCTTGCGAGGCGGCTGACCGGGAGCCGCTGCCGCGGCGCCGAAGTCGAGCTGCTCGGGCGGCTGACTGGGCGGCGGCTGGTTGGGCGGCGGGGGTGGCGTCGGGGGCAGGTTGCCGGACACGTCGGACACGTGGCACTCCTCACGTGGGGTCACTACTGGACGGGGAGCCTACCCCGCGGAGGGGACATCTATTCCTCGTCGGACGAATCGCCGGCCGCCCGGGCCGGCACCATGAGATAGACCACGCACAGCACCACGAGGGAGGCCAGCGGGAGGGCCGTCCAGGCCGCCCACCCGGGAGTCGTCAGGCCGCCGTCGAGCGCGGTTCCGTCAGCGGCGGTGGCCGCCGCGGCGGCCGGGGCGGACGGCCCCAGCTGCAGCCCCACCCAGAGCATCAGGCCGGTGGCGAGCACCGACCCCACGATGACGCCGACCAGCGTCGGCACCTCGGTGGCTCGTGGGATCAGGACCGCCGCCAGGCCCAGCACCAGGCCGGCGATCGCGGCGATGACGACGAAGCTGCCGGTGGCCGCGAAGATGGTGCGCTGGCCGGCGTCCCACTCGTCGGGGTACCAGGTGTGGTCGTAGACGACTCCGCTGGGCGCGGTGTAGCGGCTGGCCCAGATCCAGCCGCAGGCCGCGCCGACCGCGGCGTAGCCGACCGCGATGACCGCGGCCCAGGTCACGGCAGGTCGTACGGCGGCGGGCACGTCCTCCAGGATGTCAGCCCCGATCAGCTGCCCAGACACCCGGGTCCCAGCAGCTGCTTGAGGTCGGCGAACAGCGCCGGGCTCGGGGTGACCCGCAGCCGGTTGTCGAGTCGCATCACCCGGGTCGCCTCGCGGGTCAGCAGCCGCAGCCGCACCTCGGTCACGCCGGGGTGGGTGCCGAGCACGTCCTTGAGCTGCTGCACGGTCGGCGGGGTGCAGCGGGTCGCGGGCAGGCTGATCACCACCGGGCCGGAGGGGGCACCGGGGCCGCCCGTCAGATCGGGGACGGTCACCTCCTGGCCGCGCAGCTGCGGCGTCTCCCGCTCCTTGTCGAGGACGCCGCGCACCCGCAGGATCGCGTCCGGGGTGAGATAGGGGGCGGCGAGCTGGTAGCTGCTGGGGAAGAGCAGCACGTCGATGGCACCCTCGAGGTCCTCCAGAGTGACGGTGGCCCAGGGGTCGCCCTTCTTGGTGATCTTGCGCTGCACGCTCGTCACCAGGCCGGCGACGGTGACGCTCTGCCCGCTGGACCGGTCCTCGTCGGTGAGCAGCGAGCCGATCGTCGCATCGGTGCCATTGGCGAGGACGTGCTCCAGGCCCAGCAACGGGTGGTCGGAGACATAGAGGCCGAGCATCTCCCGCTCGTGGCCGAGCAGCGTCATCTTCTCCCACTCCTCGATGTCGGGAATGGTCACCGAGACGCCGAAGCCGGAGTCGCCGTCCAGCTCCCCGAACAGCGAGTCCTGGCCGATCGCCTCGTTGCGCTTGATGTCGACGTACTGGTCGACGGCGGCCTCGTGAACCGCCACCAGGGCACGGCGACGGTGCTTCATGTCGTCGAAGGCGCCGGCCTTGATCAGCGACTCGATGACCCGCTTGTTGCAGACGGTGGCGGGCACCTTGGACAAGAAGTCGTTGAAGTCGAGGTAGCGGCCCTTCTCCGCACGCGCCGCGACGACCGCCTCGACGACATTGCTGCCGACATTGCGGACCGCGGTCAGGCCGAAGCGGATGTCGTTGCCGACCGCGGCGAAGTCGGCGAACGACTCGTTGACGTCGGGCGGCAGCACCTGGATCTTCATCCGGCGACACTCGGAGAGGTAGATCGCCATCTTGTCCTTGTCGTTCTTGACCGAGGTCAAGAGCGCGGCCATGTATTCGGTGGGGTAGTTGGCCTTGAGATAGGCGGTCCAGTAGGTGACCACGCCGTAGGCGGCGGAATGCGACTTGTTGAAGGCGTAGTCGGCGAAGGGGACCAGGATCTCCCACAACGTCTTGACGGCGGCCCGGGAGTAGCCGCGCTCCAGCATCCCGGCCTCGAAGCCGGCGTACTGCTTGTCGAGCTCCTCCTTCTTCTTCTTGCCCATGGCGCGGCGCATATTGTCCGCGGCGCCCAGCGAGAAGCCGGCGAGCACCTGCGCGATCGCCATGACCTGCTCCTGGTAGACGATCAGGCCGTAGGTCTCCCCCAGCACCGGCTCCAGCGCCTCGGCGAGCTCGGGGTGGATCGGCTCGATCGGCGCACGGCCGTTCTTGCGGTGCGCGTACTTGTTGTGGGAGTCGGCGCCCATCGGCCCGGGCCGGTAGAGCGCGGAGACGGCGGTGATGTCGGCGAACTTGTCCGGCTGCATCGAGCGCAGCAGCGCCCTCATGCCGCCGCCATCGAGCTGGAAGACGCCGAGGGTGTCGCCGCGGCCCATCAGCTCGTAGGTCGCCCGGTCGTCGAAGGGCACCTCCTCCAGCACGATCTTCTCGGCGCGGTTGGCCTCGATATTGGCCACCGCGTCCTCGAGCGTGTGGAGGTTGGAGAGGCCGAGGAAGTCCATCTTGACCAGACCGAGCGACTCACACGTCGGGTATTCGAACTGGGTGATGACCTGGCCGTCGCCCTTGGGGTCCATCAGCGGCACGATGTCGATGAGCGGCTCGCTCGACATGATGACGCCGGCGGCGTGCACGCCGGTCTGCCGGATCTGGCCCTCCAGGCCGAGTGCGGTCTGATAGATCGTGCGCACGTCGGGATCGTTGTCGTGCAGCGTGCGGAATTCGCCGGCCTCGGCGTAGCGCTTGCTCTCGGGGTCGAAAAGCTCCTTGAGCTTGACGCTCTTGCCCATCACGTCGGGGGGCAGCGCCTTGGTGATGCGGTCGCCGATGGCGAAGCCGTGGTCGAGGATGCGGGCGGCGTCCTTGATCGCGGCCTTCGCCTTGATCCGGCCGAAGGTGGCGATCTGGGCGACCCGGTCGGCGCCGTACTTCTCGGTGACATAGGCGATCACCTCGCCGCGGCGGTGGTCGTCGAAGTCGATGTCGAAGTCCGGCATCGAGGGCCGCTCGGGGTTGAGGAAACGCTCGAAGAACAGACCGTGCTCAAGTGGGCACAGGTCGGTGATGCGCAGCGCGTACGCCGCGATGGAGCCCGCCCCCGAGCCGCGGCCCGGCCCTACCCGGATGCCGTTGCGCTTGGACCAGTTGATGAAGTCGGCGACCACCAGGTAGTAGCCGCAGTAGCCCTTCTGACTGATGACGTCGAGCTCGTAGTCGGTGCGGTCGCGGACCTCCTGGGTGAGCCTCTCGCCCGGATAGCGCGACTCGATGCCGCGCCAGACCTCCTTACGGAACCAGGACTCTTCGGTCTCCGAGGGCGGAATGTCCGCGCGCGCCATGTAGCCGCCGGTGGACTCGACGAACTCCACCTCGCAGCGCTCGGCGATGTCCAGGGTGTTGTCGCAGGCCTCGCGCATCCCGTTCTGCTCGGCCCACAGCTGCCGCATCTCGGCCGGGGACTTGATGTAGTAGCCGCCGCCGTCGAACTTCAGTCGCTTGGGGTCGGCGAGCCGCTTGCCGGAGGCGACGCAGATCAGCGCATCCTGGGCGTCGGCGTCCTCGGGGTTGTTGTAGTGGGAGTCGTTGGTGGCGATCGGCGGGATGTCGAGCTCCTTGCCGAGGCGCAGCAGGTCCTGCCGCACTCGACGCTCGATGTCGATGCCGTGGTCCATCAGCTCCAGGAAGAAGCTCTGCTTGCCGAAGATCTCCTGGAGCTCGCCGGCGGCCCTCCTGGCCTCGTCGTACTGCCCGAGGCGGAGCCGGGTCTGGATCTCGCCGGACGGGCAGCCGGTGGTGGCGATGATGCCCTTGCCATAGGTCGCCAGCAGCTCGCGGTCCATGCGGGGCTTGTAGTAGTAGCCCTCCAGGCTGGCCCGGGACGCCATCCGGAAGAGGTTGTGCATCCCCTCGGTGGTCTCGGCGAACATCGTCATGTGGGTGTAGGCGCCGCCGCCCGCGACGTCGTCGCCGCCCTCCTCGGCCGCGTCGCCCTGTCCCCAGCGGACCTTGCGTCGCTCGCTGCGGTGGGTGCCGGGCGAGATGTAGGCCTCGATGCCGATGATCGGCTTGACGCCGTACTTCCTCGCCTTGGACCAGAAGTCGTAGGCGCCGTGGAGGTTGCCGTGGTCGGTCATCGCGATGGCCGGCATCCCCAGCCGGGCGGTCCGCTCGAACAGCCCGTCGAGCAGCGAGGCGCCGTCCAGCATGGAGTATTCGGTGTGGACGTGAAGATGGACGAACGAGTCCTGCGACGTCACTCGAGCCCTCCTTCTGGGGTCGCCAAGGAAGCAGTACGACGGCTCACGCCGACGAGGGAGGGGAAGGACCCTCAGCCTACGTGAACCCTCCTGACGCTGCACCATGCCACGCGGCACCGACAGTCTCGGATCACGACACCGGCTCGGCGAGCTCCTGGGCAGGGCGCTCAGCCGAGATCGGCGAGGACCGCCCGCAGCGCGGCCCGGCGGGCGTCGAGGTCGGCCTGGTCGCGGTCGACCTCGGCCATGAGCTGATCCAGGAAGGCGCGTGGCGAGTGGCCGAGCCAGGCCATCTTGAGGTCGGGCTGCTTCTCGTCCGACAGCGAGCCGTCGGTGTGCTCGAGCTCGACCAGGCCGTGCTTGCGGTAGAGCGCGCGGGCGGGCGTGTTCGACTCGAAGACCCACAGCCCGAAGCCGCCCGGCTGAAGCTGCTTGACCAGCTCCAGCAGCGAGCCGCCGACGCCCTGGCCGGCCAGCTCCGGGCCGACGTAGAGGCCGCTGAGCCAGCGCGGCTCGACGGAGGCGAAGCCGCGAATGGCGCGCTGAGCGTCGTGGCCGACCTCGGCGACCCAGACCTGTCGCCGGGTGAGGTCCCAGGAGGCGATGTGGCCGCGCACCTCGTCGGGGAGGCGGGCGATGGGTGGCATCTGCGGCACCGCGGCGGCGCGGATCTCGAGATAGAGCTCGGCGACGGCGGGCAGCTCCTCGGCCGAGGCCAGCCTCAGCACGACGTCAGTCGGCATGGCGGATCACCTCCAGCGCGTGCGCGAGGTCGTCGGGGTACGGCGAGGCGAACTCGACGTACTCCCCCGTCTCGGGGTGCTCGAAGCCGAGGCTGACGGCGTGCAGCCACTGTCGCTCCAGGCCGACTCGGTGGGCGAGCACCGGGTCGGCACCGTAGGTCAGGTCGCCGACGCAGGGATGTCGCAGCGCGCTCATGTGGACCCGGATCTGGTGGGTGCGCCCGGTCTCGAGGTGGATGCGGAGCAGCGAGGCGAACCGGTGCGCCTCCAGCGTCTCGTAGTGGGTGACGCTGTGGCGGCCGCCGTCCATGACGGCGTACTTGTAGTCGTACTTGGGGTGCCGCCCGATCGGCGCGTCGACGGTCCCCTCCAGCGGGTCCGGGTGGCCCTGCACCAGGGCGTGGTAGATCTTGCGCGGGGTGCGGTTGCGGAAGGCGTTCTTGAGCACGGAGTAGGCGTGCTCGGACTTCGCGATGACCATGACGCCGGAGGTGCCGACGTCGAGGCGCTGGACGATCCCCTCCCGCTCCCGGGCGCCCGAGGTGGAGATGCGGATGCCGGCGGCGCGCAGGTGCCCGACGACGGTGGCACCCTTCCAGCCGGGGCTCGGGTGGACGGCCACGCCGACCGGCTTGTCGATCACCACGATCGCGTCGTCCTCGTGGATGATCCGGATGCCCTCGACGATCTCCTCGTGGATCTCCAGCGGGTCGGCCAGTCGCGGGATGGTCACGTCGAGCAGCGCGCCGGCGCGCACCCGGTCGGACTTGGCGACCCCGGTGCCGTCGAGGACGACATGGCCGGCCGCGATCAGGTCGGCGACCCGGCTTCGAGACAGCCCGAAGAGGCGGGCGATCGCCGCGTCGACCCGCTCCCCCTCCAGGCCGTCGGGGACATAGAGGGTGCGCTGCTCCCCGCCCTGCTCCGAGCTCACCTCGGCCGCGGCTCCCGCGATCCGTCCAGCCGTACGCCGCGCAGCGCCTGGATCACGATGAGGGCCGCTGCGACGTCGATGCAGACGTCGGCGAGGTTGAAGATCGGCCAGTGCGGCAGCATCAGGAAGTCGACGACGTGGCCGCGGAAGACGCCCGGGTCGCGGAAGAGCCGGTCGGTGAGGTTGCCGGTGATGCCGGCCAGCAGCACACCGAGCGCGATCGCCCAGATGACGCCGTGGGCGCGGGCAGCGAACCAGATGACCACCAGCGAGGCGAGGATCGCCAGGCAGGCGATGGCCGGCGTGAAGGAGGTGCCCAGCGAGAACGCGGCCCCGGGGTTGTAGGTCAGCCGCAGCTGCAGCAGCGAGCCGACGAGCTGCTTGTCGGGCTGGTCCGTCAGGTGCTCGACGGCCAGCGCCTTGCTGGCCTGGTCGAGCAGATAGCAGACCAGGAAGGCCGCTCCCGCGAGGACGGGGAGCCGTGGGCGTCGCGGCCGGCTCTGGCTCTCGGCCTCGCCGGACTCGCCGCCGCCTGTGTCTATCGACGTTCCTCGCGCTGCTTGCATGGCAGGCACAGTGTGGCACGGGGGAAGGCCATCAGCCGCATCTTGCCGATCGGCTCACTGCACGACTCGCAGACGCCGTAGGTCCCCTCGTCGATGGCCTGCAGCGCCCGCTCGATCTGAAGGAGCTTGTCCTTCTCGGAGTTGACGACGCTGAGCTCCTGGTCGCGCTCGAAGCTGGTCGCGCCCATGTCGGCCTGGTCCTGGCCGGCGCCGTCGCCGGAGTCTCTCATCAGGCCGTTGAGCTCCTGCTCCTGGACGGCGAGGAACGCCATGGAGTGCTCACGCATCTCGTGAAGCTCCGCGACCACCTCGTCGAGCTCCGCCCTGGTCCAGGGGGGCTCGCCCTCCTTGACGACCAACGACTTGAGGTCGACCTTGGTCGCGGTTGCTGCCTTCTTCGCCACGCTGCTCCCCTTCTTCGTCCCCCGTCTGCTCCCCGCCGGGGGCTCGGTCGCTCCGGAACGAGCACGAGAAGTGTGCCCGGTCGGTTCAAGCGGCGTGACGTCGGGGGTCTTCCTGGGTCGAGCCATGACTGCCCTCCTTGGCGAGGCGCGGTGGGGCGCGCCCACGACGTGCCGTGCCGGGACAGTAACCGGCCGGCGAGCCGCGCTCAACCAGCCACACCGCACCGCGGAGCCGGAAAAACAGCACCGGCCGGCCCCGTTCGGGGCCGGCCGGTCAGCGGTACGTCGCAGCGAGGAGGTCAGGCCTCTTCCTCGCCGAGGATGGAGCGCAGCCGCTTCGGCGCGGGGGCGTCGTCGCCCGAGGCCAGCTCGGTGCCGCCGCCGGCGTTGAGCGCCTCGAGCTGCTGGCTGAAGTAGCTCTTCAGCCGCGAGCGGTACTCCATCTCGAAGGAGCGCAGCCGCTGCACCTCGCCGTCGAGCTTGGCCTGCTCGCGCTCGAGGTCGCCGAACAGCTGCTGGCGGCGCTCGGCGGTCTCGGCGTCGAGCATCTGGGCGCGGGTGCGGGCCTCGGCCTCCATCCGGTCGGCCTTCTGCTTGGACTCGCTCTCCAGGCGCTCGGCCTTGGTGCGGGCCTCCCCGACGATCTTGTCGGCCTCGTTCTTGGCGTGCTCGACGAGCTCGTCGGCGTTGCGGGTGGCGATCTCCAGCAGCTTCGCCGCGGCACTGGAGGCCTCGGCGACCGTCTCGACCCGGAGGGTCTCGGGGGCCGCCGGCGCGGCGGCCGGGGTGGCGGCGACCGGCGCCACGACGGGCTCCGGCTCGGGCTCCGGCTCGGGGGTGACCTCGACGACCGGCTCCGGCACGACCGGCGCGGGGGCCGGCGTGGCGAAGGATCCCTCACCCGTCTGGGCCGCGGCCAGCTTGGCCCGGAGATCGTCGTTCTCCTTGGTGAGCCGGGCCAGCTCGGCCTCGACCTCGTCGAGGAACTGGTCGACCTCGCCCATGTCGTAGCCCTCGCGGAGCCGGACGGGAGTGAATCGCTTGTTGCTCACGTCCTCTGGCGTCAGCGGCATGACCTCACCTTTACGTTGTTCGGAATCAAACGGACTAGCCAGTGTGGCAGATGGTGCTCAGTCGAACTCTAGCGCCTACCGGGATCGACGGCGTCGGTTGCCGGAGTCGCCGCCGTCAGTAGGCGCCCTGTCTGGCGATGAGCATCAGGATGTAGACGGTGATCATCACGATCAGGAAGCTCAGATCCAGCGCCATCCCGCCCAGCCGCAGCGGCGGGATGATCCGGCGCAGCGCCTTGATCGGTGGGTCGGTGGTGCTGTAGACGCCCTCCAGCGCCACCAGCAGCGGGCCCCTCGGCTCCCAGGAGCGGGCGAACACCTGCACCCAGTCGACGATGAAGCGGACCCACAGCAAGCCCATGAAGACGAACAGCGCGACATAGACGATCACCCACACGGTACTCATGCGCGACCTCGCTTCGCTCGGTGGGGGCATGAGCGTCGCGCGCTGGCTTGGATGATTCGCTCGCTCCGCTCGCTCATGCGCGACAGCCTAGTCAGGACTGGTTGAAGAACCCGCCCTCGGCGATGCGGCGCTTGGTCTCGGCGGCGACCGAGACGCTGGGCGGCGAGAGCAGGAACACCTTGCTGGTGACCCGCTCGATGTCGCCGTGGGTGGCGAAGATCAGGCCGGCGGCGAAGTCGACGAGGCGCTTGGCGTCGGCGTCCTCCATCTCGGTGAGGTTCATGATCACCGGCACGCCGTCGCGGTAGTTCTCGCCGACGGCCCGGGCGTCGTTGTAGGTCGATGGCTGCAAGGTGACGATGCGCGAGAGCTCGGTGACGTCGCGGACCAGCTGCGGGCGGCGCCGCTCGGCCAGGTCGGCGACCTGGGGCTTGGGCTGGTGCTTGGACTTGCGCTGCTCGCGGGGCTGCCGGGTGCGCACGGCGGCGACCGGCTGGGTCATCGCGCCGGTCTCCGGGCCGTAGTTCTCGGCGGCGTAGAGGTCGCCGTAGGTGTCGTCGTCGTACCGACCGGTGTCCTCGACCAGGCCGAGGTATTCGCCGATCCTGCGCATCGCGCCGCTCATGACGTGTGACCTTCCGCTAGCTGTTGCTGTGTTGACACTAAGGGACGAGCGGCCTCGAACCGAGGACCGCCGAGCCGACACGCACGTGTGTCGCGCCGACCGCGATCGCCTGCTCCAGATCGCCGCTCATGCCGGCCGAGAGCACCGTGGCCGACGGGTGCTCGGCGAGGAAGCCCTGACGGATCCCGGCGAGCCTGTCGAAGGCGGTCGCAGGGTTCTCGCCGAGTGGTGCGACGGCCATCAGTCCGCGCAGCCGGAGCCCCTCGGTAGCGGCCGCCGCGGCAGCCAGCGCCGCCAGCTCCCGAGGGGGTACGCCGGCCCGGCCGGCGCGGTCGGGCGGGTCGAGGCTGACCTGCAGCAGGATGTCGAGGGTCGTGCCGCGCTGCTGCGCGCCCCGGGCGAGCGGAGCGAGCAGCTTGGCCCGGTCCACGGACTCGACGACGTCGGCGTAGCCGGCCACGGCGGCGGCCTTGTTGCTCTGCAGGCCGCCGACGAAGTGCCAGGCCAGGCCCAGGTCCTGGCACGCAGCGGCCTTCGCCTCGGCCTCCTGGTGGCGGTTCTCCCCCACCTCGCTCACTCCGAGCCCGGCCAGGACGCGGACGTCGGAGGCGGGGAAGAACTTGGTGACGACGACGAGGCTCACGCTGCCGGGCGCGCGGCCGGCGGCGGCCTCGGCGCGGGCGATCCGCTCCCGGACGGCGGCCAGGCTGCCGGCCAGCTCCCGGGTCCGATCCTGGTGGGGTGTCGAGCTCATGCCAGCCACACCAGCCCGGCGAGCCGGCCCGCGGCGGCGCCATCGCGTCGGTAGGAGTGGAGTCGCGGGTCCTCGAGGGTGCAGCCGCCCACCCTGGCCGCGTCGACGCCGCGGGCCCGCAGCTGCTCCTCCGCACCGGCGCCGAGGTCGAGCGCCGGGGTGCCCCGGCTGGTCTCGGCGTAGGTCGCCGGGACCACCGCGGCGACCTCCTCGCGCATCGGCGCCGGCACCTCGTAGCACCGGCCGCAGACATGGGGGCCGATCCAGGCCCGCAGCTCGCCGGCGCCGAGGGCGCGCATCCGCTCCACCGCCTGGCCGATGACGTCGAGCGCGATGCCCGCCCGGCCGGCATGGACCGCACCGACGATGCCGGCGCGCTGGTCGGCCAGCAGCACCGGGACGCAGTCGGCGGCCCTGATCATCAGGCCGGTGCCCCGGCGCGTGGTGACGAGCGCGTCGCCGACCGCGGTGTCGCCGACGGGCTCGGCGAGCCTCGCCGCGAGCGTCTCGTCGATGACGACGACATCGGCACCGTGGACCTGGTGCAGCCGGGCGAAGGGCACGCCGGTGGCCTCGACCACCGCCTCGAGCGTCGCGGCGAAGGCGGGCCGCTCCCCCTGCAGGTCGATCGAGGCGTCGGTGAACGCGACCTCGACCCGGGGGCGTCCCGGGTCGAGGTCGTGGGTCTCACGGAAGGTGAACACGAGTCCTTACTTGAGCCAGGACGGCACGTCCAACTCGTCGTCGAGGTCGGCCTGCTCGGACGTGACGTACCGGGGTACCGGTGGCGCGGTGGGGCCGGCGGGGGGAGCGCCGACGGTCGCCTCCTGACGGACCGCGCGCGCCTCCTGACGGGCGGCGACGGCGGCCTTGACGTCCTCCTGGCTGGCCTGCGGCCGGGCGGCGGGACGGCCGAGCTGCTCGCCCTCGCGGAGCTTCTTCGGCGAGCCGCCGTCGAAGCCGGCGGCGATCACGGTGACGCGGACCTCGTCGCCGAGGGCGTCGTCGATGGTGGCGCCGAAGATGATGTTGGCGTCGGGGTGGACCGCGTCGGCGACCAGGGCGGCAGCCTCGTTGATCTCGAACAGGCCGAGGTCGGAGCCGCCGGCGATCGAGAGCAGCACGCCGTGGGCGCCGTCGATGCTGGCCTCCAGCAGCGGGCTGGAGACGGCGGTCTGGGCGGCCTGCACGGTGCGGTCCTCGCCGCGGGCCGAGCCGATGCCCATGATCGCGGAGCCGGCGTTGGACATCACCGACTTGACGTCGGCGAAGTCGAGGTTGATCAGGCCGGGAGTGGTGATCAGGTCGGTGATGCCGGCGACGCCCTGCAGCAGCACCTGGTCGGCCTGCTTGAAGGCGTCCATCACGCTGACGTTGCGGTCGGAGATCGACAGCAGCCGGTCGTTGGGGATCACGATGAGGGTGTCGACCTCCTCGCGGAGCGCCGCGATGCCCTCCTCGGCCGACTTCGCGCGCCGCTTCCCCTCGAAGGCGAACGGCCGGGTGACCACGCCGATGGTCAGCGCGCCGAGGCTGCGGGCCATCTTGGCGACCACGGGTGCGCCGCCGGTGCCGGTGCCGCCGCCCTCGCCGGCGGTGACGAAGACCATGTCGGCCCCCTTGAGGACCTCCTCGATCTCCTCGGCGTGGTCCTCGGCGGCCTTCTTGCCGACCTCCGGATTGGCTCCGGCGCCGAGGCCGCGGGTCAGCTCGCGACCGATGTCCAGCTTGACGTCGGCGTCGCTCATCAGCAGCGCCTGCGCATCGGTGTTGATCGCGATGAACTCGACGCCCTTGAGGCCGATCTCGATCATCCGGTTGACGGCGTTCACCCCACCGCCACCGATGCCGACGACCTTGATGATCGCCAGGTAGTTCTGTGCAGCTCCCACGGTGCTCGCCCCTTGTTCGTCTTCCGCAGTTGTGTCGTCCGGCGTGTCGCTCAACCATCACCCTCAAGATGAGGGTTATAGTTATGTCAACCTGCTGTTGGTGAAGACATTAGGCATCGCCCTGCCCGGATCTCGTGCGACACGCGGGGCGGAGGTGAATTCAGGGCCCTGCGGGTGGCTCAGCTCGAGGTCGGCTGGCCCGGCACGGAGACGTCGATGGTCTGGACGTCCATCGGCAGCATCGAGGTCAGCACCTTCGCCTTGGTGGTCGACTGGTCGGCGCTCCCCCACACCACGGTGCGGCCGTCGGTGAGCACCAGCGAGATCTCGTCGACGGTGCGGACGTCGACGTGGTCGACCACCTTCGTCACCGAGGCGGGCAGCGCACTGATCACCTCGGCCGCCTCGGCGAGCGCCTCGGCGCTGGTGCCCTCGGGCGTGCGCACGACCGGGAGCCCCTCGGGCGCCTGCTGACCGTAGTCGAGGAAGACCACGCCGTGACTGTCCAGCGCCCGGAGCTGGTCGCCGATCTGAGCCACCGCGATCGGCGTGCGCTCGGTGACCTCGATGAGCACCTGGTCGGGCCACTGTCGTGACACCTCGACGCTCTCCACCGGCGGCAGCGCGGCGACGCGGCGGCGGACGCCGTCCAGGTCGACGCCGACGAGCGGCTGGTGCAGCTGGACGGCCGCGGCTCGCCGTACCTCCCCCTTCTTCAGGCTGTGCAGGCCGGTGATCTCGACGGCCTGCACCGACAGCAGGCTGGAGAACCACAGCGCCCAGACGGCGGTGCCGGCCGCGGCGAGGACGAGTACGACGGCGAGCACCGGCTTCCACCGCAGCCAGCGACGGCGCCACTGTCGGCGGGCGAACCGCCGGCGGGTGCGGCGCTCCCGGCGGGCAGCCCGCTTGGCGGCCTTCCGCTCCTCCTCGGTGCCGGCCGCCTCGTCGGTGGTCATGCCGTCAGCCACCCAGCAGCTCCAGCACCCGCGGCCCGGTCTCGGTGACGCTGCCGGCACCGAGAGTCAGCACCAGGTCGCCGGGCCGGGCCCGTCGGGCGAGCTCGGTGGCGGCCTCGGCCACGCCGGGCACGAACGCGACCCGCTCCGGCGGCAGCGGCACGTGCTCGGCGACCAGCGCGCCGGTGACCTCGGGGTCGGGGTCCTCGCGGGCCAGGTAGACGTCGAGCACCACCACCTCGTCGGCGGCACCGAGCGCCCGGCCCATGTCGGGGCCGAAGATCCGGGTCCGGGAGACCAGGTGGGGCTGGAAGGCGACGATCACCCGGCCCTCGCCGGCGACCGCGCGGGCGGCCTCGAGGTCGCCGGCGATCTCGGCCGGGTGGTGGGCGTAGGAGTCGTAGACGACGATGGCGCCGCCGGCGGTGTCGACGGCGCCCTTGCGCTCCATCCGGCGCCGGGTGCCGCCGTAGGACTCCAGCCCCTTCGCGAGGGCGTCGAACGGGTAGCCGAGCCGGAGCCCGAGCGTAAGCGCGGCGAGCGCGTCGAGGACGTAGTGCCGGCCCGGGATGCGCAGCGTGACCCGGCCCAGCTCCTCGCCGCGGTCGACGACGGTGAACGCGGAGGTGGCGCCGGCGAGGACGACGTCGACGGCGCGAACCTCGGCCAGGTCGGTGGTGCCGACGCCGACGAAGATCTTGCCCAGGCTGGCGGCGACGGCACGCAGCGCGGCGGCGCCGGGGTCGTCGACGACCGCGACGAGCAGGTGGTCGACGCGCTCGACGAACTCGGCGAACGCCTCGCGGTAGGCCGCCTCGGTGCCCCAGGAGTCGAGATGGTCGGCCTCCACATTGGTCACGATGGCCGCGAACGGCCGGTAGACCAGGAAGGCGCCGTCGCTCTCGTCGGCCTCGGCGACGAACAGCTCGCCGGTGCCCTCGCCGGCGTTGCTGCCGGTGGTGGTCAGGTCGCCCCCGATGGCGTACGTCGGCTCGGCGCCGGCGGCCTGGAGGGCGGTGGTCAGCAGGCTGGTGGTGGTGGTCTTGCCGTGGGTGCCGGCCACGGCCAGCACCTTGCGGCCGGCCATCACCGAGGCCAGCCCGGCCGAGCGTGGCCAGACGCGCAGTCCGAGCCGGCGCGCCTCGACCACCTCGGGGTTGTCCTCGCGGACGGCGGTGGAGACCACCAGCGTGTCGGCGCCGTGGACGTGCTCGGCGGCGTGCCCGAGGTGGACGACGGCGCCGAGGTCGCGCAGCCGGGACAGCGTCGCGGAGTCGACGCCGTCGCTGCCGGAGACCGGGATGCCGCGGGCCAGCATGATCCGGGCGATCGCGGAGAGGCCGGCGCCACCGATCCCGACGAAGTGGACCCGCCCCAGCCGGTCGGCCGGCGGGATCGTCTCGGGCACGGGAAGCCTCATCGGGCCACCTCGGTGATGATGCGGGCCAGTGCCTCGTCCGCGTCGCGGGGCACCAGCGCGCTCGCCCTGGCGCCCAGGTCCGCGAGCCGGCCGGCGTCGTGGATGAGGTCGGGGACGGTGGCGGTGAGCCACTCCGGCGTGAACGCGGCGTCACTGACCAGCAGCGCTCCCCCGGCCTCGACGACCGGGCGGGCGTTGCGCTCCTGCTCGCCGTTGCCGTGCGGCAGCGGCACGAAGACCGCCGGCACGCCGACGGCGGCCGCCTCGACCACCGAGCTGGCGCCGGCGCGGCACACCATCAGGTCGGCGGCGGCCAGGGCCAGGTCCATCCGGTCGACGTAGCCGAGCGGGACGTAGCCCTCGCTCGCGGGCGGCAGCTCGTTCTTGGGGCCGACCACGTGCAGCACCTGGACGCCGGCGGCCACCAGCGCCGGCGCGGCGGCGGTGACCGCGTCGTTGAGCGAGCGGGCGCCCTGCGAGCCGCCGGTGACCACCAGGGTTGGCAGCGAGTTCGACAACCCGAAGAGGGAGTGCGCCTCGGGGCGGGCGGCCGCGCGGTCGAGAGTGGCGATCATCGACCGGATCGGCAGGCCGACGTACTCCGCCCGGGGCAACGGGGTGTCGGGGAAGGACACCGCGACCCGGCGGGCGAGCCTGGCGCCGATCCGGTTGCCGATGCCGGGCAGCGCGTTCTGCTCGTGGACCACGATCGGCACCTTGCGGCGGCGGGCGGCGAGGTAGACCGGCACCGAGACATAGCCGCCGTAGCCCACCACGACGTCGGGGCGCAGCCGGTCGATCAGGTCGCGGGCGGCGCGGACGGCGCCGCGCAGCTTGCCGGGCACGCGGAACAGCTCGGGGTTGAGCGAGCGTGGCAGCGGCACCGGCGGGATCAGCTCGAGCGGGTAGCCGGCCTCGGGCACGACCCGGGTCTCCAGGCCCCGGGCGGTGCCGACGCAGGTGATCTCCGTCGCCGGGTCGAGCTGGCGCAGGGCGTCGGCGGTGGCGAGCAGAGGCGAGGTGTGGCCGGCGGTGCCACCACCGGCGAGAAGGACGCGCATGACGAGGCCGAGTCTAGGGAAGTCTCTAGGAGCGGGCGGCCAGGCCCGCCGAGCGCATCTTGCGGCGCGCCGCGAGCGCGCGGGCCGCCTCCGGCTCGCGGCGGGCGAAGCCGATCACCAGGCCGAGCGCCGCCAGCGAGGGCAGCAGCGCCGAGCCGCCGTAGGAGACCAGCGGCAGCGGGATGCCGATGACGGGCAGCAGCGCCAGCACCATGCCGACGTTGATGATCATCTGGCCCAGCAGCCACACGACGATGCCGAAGGTGGCGTAGCGGACGAACGGGTCGGTGGTGTTGCGGGCGACCCGGATCGCGGCGAACGCGATGGTGAGGAACAGGCCGATGATCAGCAGCGTGCCGACCAGGCCGAGCTCCTCGCCCAGGACGGCGAAGATGAAGTCGGTGTGCGCCTCCGGCAAGGTCCCCCACTTCTGCTGTGAGGCTCCGATGCCCTCGCCGAACCAGCCACCCGAGGCGAGCGCGTAGAGGCCGTGACCGGCCTGGTAGCCGTTGTCCTGGAGATCGGAGAACGGGTCCATGAAGTTAGTCAGCCGTGACATCCGCACCGGGTCGATGGTGGCCAGCGTGAACGCCGCGACACCGAGGACGGTAGCGGCGAGCCAGAAGAGCTTCATCGGGGCACCCGCCACGAAGAGCATGCCGAGCAGGATGGCGATGAAGACCAGGCCCGTGCCCAGGTCACGACCGAGGATGACCAGCCCGCTCGCCAACAGCATTCCGGGCATCACCGGGACCAGCAGCTGGTGGAGACTGCCCAGCCGGCGCTCCTTGTTGGCGTAGATGTTGGCCGCCCACAGCACCAGCGCGAGCTTGGCGACCTCGGAGGGCTGGATCGAGAACGGGCCGAGCGGGAGCCAGTTCTGGTTGCCGTTCCTGGTGTCGCCGATGACGGCTACCAGGCCGAGCAGACCGAGCGAGCCGATGTAGCCGAGCCAGACGAAGCGGCGGATCCAGCGCGTCGACATCCGGGAGGCGAGGTAGGCGACCGGCAGGCCGAGCAGCACCCACAGCAACTGGCGCTTCACCACGGCGTAGGAGTCGCCGTAGATCTTGAACGAGTAGACGCTCGACGCGCTCAGCACCATCACCATGCCGATGGTGAGCAGCAGCGCCGAGGCGCCCAGCAGCAGGTAGTAGGCGGTCAGCGGCCGGTCCAGCGCCTCGCCGAGGGCGCGGAACCACGGGACGCGCTTGAGCGAAAATCGTGGCAGGGCTCGTACGGCGGAGCTGACGGTGGTGTCCTGGGGACGTCCCGGCAACACTGTCGTCACGTCCTGCCCCCTGCCTCTCCTGCGCTTGTGGCCTCAGCCTCCGGTCCTGGCCCGCACCGCGGCGGCGAAGGCGTCGCCCCGGGCGGCGTAGTCGCGGAACTGGTCCATCGATGCGCAGCCGGGCGCCAGCAGCACGGTGTCACCGGGCCTGGCGAGTCCGGCGGCGGCCACGACGGCCTCCTCCATGACTGCCGCACCAGTCTCACCTGTCTCAACCGTCACAACAGGAACATCCGGCGCGTGTCGCGCAAGAGCCTGGGCGATCACCTCGCGGTCCCGGCCGATGAGCACCACGCCCCGGAGCCGGTCGGCGACCGTCGTCACCAGGTCGTCGAAGCCGGCGCCCTTGGCGAGGCCGCCGGCCAGCCAGACCACCGGGTCGTAGGCGAGCAGGCTCGACCGGGCGGCATGCGGGTTGGTGGCCTTGGAGTCGTCGATCCAGCGGATGCCGTCGTGCTCGGCGACCACGGTGATGCGGTGGCCGCCCGGCCGGAACGCGCGCAGCCCGTCGCGGACCGCCTGCTGGCTGATGCCGTGCGCCCGGGCCAAGGCCGCCGCCGCCAGCGCGTTGGCGACGAAGTGGGGGGCGTCGCTGGCCAGGTCGGCGATGGTGCACAGCTCGGCGGCGCTGGTGGCGCGCTCGGCGATGAAGGCGCGGTCGACGAGGATGTCCTCCACCAGGCCGACCATGCCGACGCCCGGCATGGTCAGGGTGAAGCCGATAGCCCGAGCGCCCTCGACGACCTCGGCCTCCTCGACCAGCCGCCGGGTGGCCTCGTCGGCGACGTTGTAGACGCAGGCCCGGCTGACCCGCTCGTAGATCCGGCCCTTGTCGGCGGCATAGCCGGCCATCCCGCCCAGCCCGTCGTACCAGTCGAGGTGATCCTCGGCGAGGTTGAGCACGGCGGCCGACTCGGCGGCCATCGAGTCGGTGTAGTGCAGTTGGAAGCTGGAGAGCTCGACCGCCAGCACGTCGTACGGCGTCGGGTCCATGACCGCCTCGACGACCGGCAGCCCGACATTGCCGACGGCGGCCGAGCGCAGTCCGGCGGTGCGCAGGATGGTGTCGAGCATCTCGGTGGTGGTGGTCTTGCCGTTGGTGCCGGTGACGGCCAGCCAGGGCGCCGGCTGGTCGGGATCGCGCAGCCGCCAGGCCAGCTCCACCTCCCCCCAGATCGGGACCCCGCGCGCGGCGGCCTGGGCGAGCAGCGGCGCGGACGGCCTCCAGCCGGGGCTGGCGATGACCACGTCGACGTCGTCGGGGAGCAGCAGGGTGGCGCCCTCCGCCAGCCGGATGTGGGCTCCCAGGGTCTCCAGCAGCGCGGCGCGCTCCTGCCGGTGCTCGTCGCCCGGGCTCTCGTCCAGCGCGGTCACGTCGGCACCGAGGAAGAGCAGGTTGTCGGCGGCGGCGGCGCCGGAGACGCCGAAGCCGGCGACCACCGCCCTCACTCCGCCCCAGGAGTCGTGCCGGCCGAGAGAGTCAGGAGACATCAGTTCGCCCTGTCTGATTTGCTCACTAGTTCGCGGCTACCCACTCGGCGTAGAAGATCCCGACGCCCACCGCGACGAACAGGCCGGTGACGATCCAGAACCGGATCACCACGGTGACCTGCTCCCAGCCGAGCATCTCGAAGTGGTGGTGGATCGGCGCGATCCGGAAGATGCGCCTGCCGGTCCCCGTGAACCGCCTGGTTGCCTTGAACCAGGACACCTGCAGGATGACCGACAGCGTCACCATCACGAACAGACCGCCGAGGATCACCACCAGCAGCTCGGTACGGGAGAGGACGGCGATGCCGGCCAGGGCGGCGCCGAGCGCCAGCGAGCCGGTGTCGCCCATGAAGATCTGCGCCGGCGAGGCGTTCCACCACAGGAACCCGATGCAGGCGCCCGCGATGGCCGCCGCGACCACGGCCAGGTCGAGCGGGTCGCGCACCTCGTAGCACTTGTTGTTGACCGTGGTGTGGCAGGCCTGGTTGAACTGCCAGATGCCGACGATGGTGTAGGCGCCGAAGACCAGCGCACAGGCGCCGGTGGCCAGGCCGTCCAGGCCGTCGGTGAGGTTGACGGCGTTGCTGAACCCCGTGACGAAGAACCAGATCACCGCCAGCACCACCACAGTCGGCAGCGTCCAGCCCCAGTCGCGCAGGAACGAGAGCCGGTCCGAGGCAGGCGTGTAGCCCTCGTCGTCGGCGAAGTGGTGCCAGAGCGCGAGGGCGCCGAAGACCAGCGCGACGATCGTCTGGCCGATCATCTTCGCCTTGCTGCGCAGGCCGAGGTTGCGCTGCTTGAAGATCTTGATGACGTCGTCGAGGAAGCCGACCACGCCGGTGCCGACGAAGAGGAAGAGCAGCAGCCAGGCCGAGGCGGAGGGCTGCTGGCCGGTCATCAGCTTGGCGACCAGGTAGCCGATCACCGTGGCCAGGATGATGACCACACCGCCCATGGTCGGCGTACCGCGCTTGGAGTGGTGGGTGAGCGGGCCGTCCTCTCGGATCTCCTGCCCGTAGCCCAGCTTGGTGAACTGCGCGATGGCCACGCGGGTGCCGAGCAGGGAGATGAGCAGGGCCAAGCCGCCGCCGAGGAGGATCGCTCTCATAGCGGGTCCATCTTGTCCTACGCCGGGCCGTGCTCAGGAGACGCCATGCCGGAGCGCCACCCGAGCGACCTCGCGGTCGTCGAAGGGGTGGACCACGCCGGCGACCTCCTGGCCGGTCTCATGGCCCTTGCCGGCGATCAGGACGAGGTCGCCGGGCCGGGCGCGGCCGACGGCCTCCTCGATGGCGGTACGGCGCTCGCCGATCTCGACGACCTCCGCCTTTCCCTGGCCTGCGCTCCCCTGCCTCGCGCCGGCCAGGACGGCGGCCCGGATCGCTGCCGGGTCCTCGGAGCGCGGGTTGTCGTCGGTGACGATCACGACGTCGGCCAGGCCGGCGGCGATCTCGCCCATGAGCGGTCGCTTGCCCGGGTCCCGGTCGCCGCCGGCGCCGATGACCACGATGACCTTGCCCGCCGTGAGGGGACGCAGCGTCCGGATCGCCGCCGCCACCGCATCGGGCTTGTGGGCGTAGTCGACGATGACCGTGAACGGCTGGCCCTCGTCGATCCGCTCCAGCCGCCCCGGCACGCCACGGGTGGTGGCGATCCCCTCGACCACCCTGGCCGGGTCCAGGCCGGCCTGCGCCGTGGCGGCGATCGCGGCCAGGGTGTTGGCGACGTTGTAGTCGCCGGCGAGCGGGGTATGGGCGAGGAGGTCGACGCCCGGGCCCACGACCCGGAACGACGACCCCTGATCGTCGGCGCGCCGGTCCACCGCCCGCCAGTCGGCCTCGGCGGCGAGCGCGCAGGTGACCGTCGGGATCGCCGGGTCGGCCGCGAGCCGTCTGCCGTGCTCGTCGTCGACGTCGACCACGGCACGCCGGGCCCGCTCGGGGGTGAACAGCGACGCCTTGGCGCGGAAGTAGTCCTCGAGGTCTCGATGGAAGTCGAGGTGGTCGCGGCCGAGGTTGAGGAAGACCGCGACGTCGAAGACGACGCCGTCGACGCGTCCCAGCACCAGCGCGTGCGAGGAGACCTCCATCGCGCAGACCTCGACGCCCTCCTCCACCATCCGCGCGAAGAGGGCGTGCAGGTCGGGCGCCTCCGGCGTGGTCAGCGAGGTCTCGACGTCGTGGCCGGCGATGCGGGTGCCGACCGTGCCGATCACGCCGGCGGTGATGCCTGCCGCCTGCAGGCCACCCTCCAGCAGTCGGGTGGTGGTGGTCTTGCCCTGAGTCCCGGTGACGCCGATCATCCGCATCCGGGTGGCGGGCTCGCCGTAGATCCGCGCGGAGAGGCTGCCGAGCAGAGCGCGCGGGTCGTCGACCACGACGAGCGGCACGCCGGCCGGCGCCCGGCTCACCCCGGCCGGGTCGGTGAGCACGGCCACCGCGCCGGCAGCCACGGCCGCGGGCGCGAAGTCGATGCCGTGGGCCCGGGAGCCCGGCAGCGCGGCGTACAGGTCGCCGGGCAGGACCCGCTGGGAGCTCAACGAGATGCCGGTGACCGCCACCTCGGGCGCGCCGGGCACCAGTACGGCGAGCGAGGTCACCGGCGGGCGTCGCGGTCGGGCGGCGGACAGGCTCACCCGGCCGACCCTATCCGTCGGGCGGCCGCCGGGCTCGACCCGTCGCTGAGCTCCGGAGGGATCGCCGGGTTGTGACCTACTGCAGCTCAGTACGTCAGCGCGCCCGGGCCCCACTCGACCGGCAGGTGCGAGGCCTCGGTGCCGGTGGACTCGACCCCGAAGTGCCGCAGCGCATAGGCCATCACCCGGGAGAAGACCGGGCCGGCATTGGAGCCACCACCCCGGTTGGTCTTCGGGTCCTGGATCACCACGTAGACCGTGAAGCGCGGATCGTCGGCGGGGGCGAAGCCGGCGAAGGAGACGGTCACGCTGCCGTCGTAGCACTTGCACTTGGCGTTGACGCGCTGGGCAGTGCCGGTCTTGCCGGCCACCCGGTAACCGGCGACCTGCGCCTTGGGCGCGGTGCCGGTGGCCGGGTCGACGACCCGCTCCATCATCTTCATCATCTGGGTGGCGGCCTTCTGGCCGATCACCCGGGTGGAGGTGGCCTCGTCGGTGCCGACGGTCTCGCCGGCGTCGTTGGTGGCGCTGCCCTTGATCAGGCTCGGGGTGACCTTGACACCGCCGTTGGCGACGGTGTTGATCGCGACCGCCTCCTGGAGGGCGTTGACCGAGACCGACTGACCGAAGTCGACGCGGTCCTCGACCTGGTCGGTCCAGGCGGTGCCGCTGGGCAGGATGCCCGGCGACTCCCCGGACAGGCCGACGCCGGTCTTCTCGCCGAGGCCGAACTTCGCCAGGTAGTCGCGCAACTGGCCGGACTCGAACCGGTCGGCGGCCAGCACGGTGCCGATATTGGAGGACTGCGCGACCACGCCGGCCAGGGTCCACCGCATCTTGTCGGTGGGATGGACGAACCAGTCGTGGATCGGACGGTCCTGGCGATCCAGCTCGTTGGGCACCACCAGCTTGGTACGCGGGGTGATGGCCTTGTCGGCGTCCATCAGCGCCGAGAGGGTGAGCACCTTCTGGACCGAGCCGGGCTCGTAGACGTCGGAGAGGGCGCGGCTGCCGCGGTCCTTCTTCTTGCTGGCGGCGGGATCGTTGGCGTCGAAGGTCGGGTAGTCGACCAAGGCGAGGGTCTCGTCGGTCTTGGCGTCCAGGACGATGACGGCGCCGGAGGACGCGCCCGAGCTGGTGACCGCCTGGGCGAGCGCCCGGTAGGCGTAGTACTGCAGGCCGCGATCGATGGTGAGGGTGATGTCCTGGCCGTCGACCGGAGCGACCGTCGAGCTCGGGCTGAGCGGCAGCTTGCGGCCGCCGGAGACGACATAGGTGGCCTTGCCGTCCTTGCCGGCCAGGGTCTTGTCGAAGCTGCGCTCGATGCCGCCCAGCGACTCGTCGATGCCGACGAAGCCGATCAGGTTCGCGGCCAGCGTGCCCCCGGGGTAGTCGCGGGCCGGGTCGCGCTGAGTGGAGAGACCCTTGTAGCCGAGATCCTCCGCCGCGGTGACGGCCTCGGTCGCGAGCGCGGCGGGGACCCGGCGGGCGACGTACTCGAATTGGGAGTCCTCGGCCGCGACGCCGTCGTGGTCCTTGCCGCGCAGCGCCTCGAGCGTGTCGGCGTAGTCGATGTCCAGCTTGTTGGCGAGCAGCTTCGCGAGCTGCGGCGCGACCTTGCGGGTGGCCTGCGGGTTGGCCACCACCATCAGCCCGTCCACCGAGGTGGCGAGCGGCTCGCCGTTGCGGTCGAGGATGTCGCCACGGGTGGCGGGCAGCACCACGTCGACCAAGCTCGACTTCCGGGCGGCGGCCGCATAGGAGTAGGGGTCGAAGCCCTGGAGTTGCAGCAGTCGAGCACCGAACAGGGAGAGCACCATCGCAATCAGGAGGAACCCGATCCGGAGCCGGAGATGGGGGGAGCCACGACCGGTCTGGGTTGCCACGTGTGTCCCCTCCTGCTGTTACTGGTGTGACTGATGTGAGTCTGTCCGACGACGTCGTGGATCGCGCGGTACGACGCCGCGTGTCGGGCTAGTTGCCCGTGAGGTTCGGCTTCGGGACCGGCGGCCACAGCGGCGGGGTGGCGTCCCCGGAGGCGGGCACCGGGTCGCCGGTGACCTTGCCGGTGTCGACGTTGAGCACCACGGAGTTCGGGTAGATCACCATGCCGAGCTTCTCGGCGGCGGCCGCCACGCTCTCCGGACTGCGCAGCTTCTCCAGCTCGGTCTCCAGCTGCTCCTGCTGGGCCGCCAGCACCTCGGCCTGCTTCTCGAGCCGCGACTCGTCGAAGGCGGCCTGTTGCATGGAGGTGTTGAACATCAGCAGCGCGACCACGCCGCCGAGCAGGATCAGGCTCACCAGGGTGACGAACGGGATCCGCGCGGCGCGGACCCGCCGTCGTGGCACCACGGTGAGGCGGGCCCGGTGGAGGGCGTCCTCGGCCCACGGCAGTCTGACGATCTGGGTCTGGCTCATGGCTTTCTCCCCGGGGAGACTGGGTCGGATTCTTGGGAGAGACGGACTCGCTCGACGGCACGCAGCCGGACGGAGGCGGCGCGGGGGTTCTCGGCGATCTCGGCCTCGCTGGCCCGCTCCGCGCCCCGGGTGAGGAGGCGGTGGGTCGGCTCCATCCCCTCGGGGACGAACGGCAGGTCGGGCGGGACGTCGAGCCTGGTGGCGGCAGTGAAGACCCGCTTGACCAGCCGGTCCTCCAGCGAGTGGTAGGCCTCCACGACGACCCGGCCGCCGACGGCGAGGGACCGCACCGCGGCGGGGATGGCCCGGCGCAGCACGCCGAGCTCGTCGTTGACCTCCATCCGCAGCGCCTGGAAGGTGCGCTTGGCGGGATGACCGCCGGAGCGGCGAGCCGGCGCCGGGATGACGTCGTAGAGCAGTTCCACGAGCGGGCCGCTGGTCGTCCACGGCGCGCTCCCACGGCGGCGGACGATCTCACCGGCGATCCGGGAGGCGAACCGCTCCTCGCCGTACTCCCGCAGCACCCGGGTCAGCTCGGCGGCGGTGTAGGTGTTGAGCACGTCGGCGGCGGTGGCGCCGGTGGTGTCGTCCATGCGCATGTCCAGCGGCGCGTCGACGGCGTAGGCGAAGCCACGCCCGGGCTCGTCGAGCTGCATCGAGGAGACGCCGAGGTCGAACAGCACCGCGTCGGCCGCCGCCAGCCCCTGGTCGGCGAGCACGCTCGGCAGCTCGTCGTAGACGGCGTGGACGCCGGTGAAGCGGTCGCCGTACGGCGCCAGCCGCTCGGCGGCCAGTGCCAGCGCGTGGGTGTCGCGGTCGATGCCGATCACCCGGCTGGTCGGGATCCGCTCGAGGACGGCCTCGGTGTGGCCGCCGAGGCCGAGGGTGCCGTCGACCAGCACGGCACCCTCGTGGCGCAGCGCCGGTGCCAGCAGCGCGACGACGCGGTCGAGCATGACGGGCACGTGACGCGCCCCGCTCTCCGTCGTACCGCTCATCGTTCCTCGACCCCGCTCAAGTGGCTGTGCTGCTGGGAGAAGCCCTGCAAACGCAGGGCGGCTCCGTAGCGCCAGGTCTCATGCCCGCTCCCGCGGCTGCGTCGAGCCGGGGAAGCCATCTGGAACCGGGGAAGGTGTCCCAGAGGGCCGGTGGGAGCGGGACTGAGACCTCGCTCTACGGAGCCGCTGTTCAGTTGTGCCGGTGCCTGTCAGCCCTGTGCCGGCTCCTCGTCGAGCTCGGCGAACTTGGCCTGGGCGTCGGTGGAGTAGTCGCGCCAGCGCTCCGGGTCCCAGATCTCGATCCGGTCCATCACGCCGATCACGACGACGTCCTTGGTGAGGCCGGCGTAGGCACGGAGATAGGGCGAGATGCCGATGCGGCCCTGCTTGTCCGGCACGCCCTGCTCGGCGCCGCCGAAGAAGACGCGGGCGAAGTCGCGGTTGCCGCGCACCTTCATCGACTCCTGCTGCGCCCGGCGGGCCTCGTCCATGAAGACGTCCTCGGGCCACACGACCAGGCAGTTCTCCTGACCCTGCGTCACCACGACCCCTTCCGCCAGCCGATCCCTGAACCTCGCCGGGAGGAAGAGGCGACCCTTCTCGTCGAGCTTCGGCGTGTAGGTGCCCATGAAGAAGTCCATCGGGCACCTCCCCTAGGCTCCACGTCCGCTCTCTGTTCCTCCACTTTCCACCACTCTAAACCACTTTCCCCCACCGTCAACCACCGCGCCCCACAAGTCGCCCCTTTTTGCTCCCTCCCCACGAACTGGGTCGGCTCGGAGCTTCCGCTGCTCTCCTGGTGGAATCTCTAGGTAGGTTGGCGGCGTGACGACACAACTCCCCGACCTGGAGACGCTGGCCCGCGTGACGAGCCGGATCCGGGGCAATATCGAGCGGGTCATCGAGGGCAAGCCGGACGTGGTGACCTCGACGCTCGTGGTGCTGCTGGCCGAGGGTCACCTGCTGATCGAGGACGTGCCGGGCGTCGGCAAGACGCAGCTGTCGAAGGCGCTGGCGCGGTCGATCGACTGCTCGGTGCGCCGCATCCAGTTCACCCCGGACCTGCTGCCCTCCGACGTCACCGGGGTGTCGGTGTTCAACCAGAACACCCGGGAGTTCGAGTTCCGGCCGGGCGGGATCTTCGCCAACATCGTGGTCGGCGACGAGATCAACCGCGCCTCGCCCAAGACCCAGTCGGCGCTGCTGGAGTGCATGGAAGAGCGGCAGGTTACGGTCGACAACGTCACCTATCACCTGGAGTCGCCGTTCATGGTGATCGCGACCCAGAACCCTGTCGAGATGGAGGGCACCTACGCGCTGCCCGAGGCGCAGCGGGACCGCTTCATGGCGCGGGTCTCGGTCGGCTACCCGGTGCAGGCCGCCGAGATCGCCATGCTCGCCTCGCACACCCGGGCCAACCCGCTCGACGACCTCGAGCCGGTGGCCGACGCCGCCGAGATCCGCAAGCTGATCGGCATCGTCGGGCAGGTGCACGTCTCCGACCCGGTGCAGCGCTACGCCGTGGCGCTGACCTCGGCCACCCGGGACCACCCCGACCTGACGCTGGGCGCCTCGCCGCGCGCCACCCTCCACCTGGCCCGGGCGGCCAAGGCCCGAGCGGCGCTGGGTGGCCGCGACTTCGTGCTGCCCGACGACGTCTCGGCCCTCGCCGCCCCGGTGCTGGCGCACCGGCTGCTGCCGACCGTCGAGGCCACCATGAACGGCCGCACCACGGCGACGATCCTCGACGCGATCGTCGCCTCCGTCCCCGTCCCGGCCGTCTGAGGACTTCTCGGATGAGGGAGGCGCTTGCGGGGCTGACCGTCCGGGGGCGAGCCTTCCTGGCAGCCGGGGTCAGCGCCATCGCGTGCGCGATCGTGCTGGGGCAGCCCGACCTGACCCGGGTCGGCATCCTGCTGGTCGCGCTGCCGCTGGTGACGACGTACGTCGTGGGGCGTGGTCGCTACCGCCTCTCGCTGGTGCGCTCGGTCAGCCCGCAGGTCATCCCGGCCGGCCAGCCCGCCCGGGTGGTGCTCACGCTGCGCAACGAGGGCCGGATGCCGACCGGCGCGCTGCGCATCGAGGAGCAGGTGCCCTACGCCCTGGGCAGCCGGCCGCGGTTCGTCCTCGACGGGGTCGAGCACGGCTGGCACGACTCGGTCGACTACCCGGTCCGCGCCGAGACCCGCGGCCGCTACGAGCTCGGCCCGATGACCGTGCGGGTCAGTGACCCGTTCGGCATGGTGGAGATGGTCCGCGCGTTCAGGACCACCACTCCCCTGCTGGTGACGCCGCGGACGGTGCCGCTGCCGACGATCTCGCTGGGCGGGGTGCTGGCCGGATCCGGCGACCAGCGGCCCCGGTCCTTTGCCGGCGGCAGCGCCGAGGACGTCACGGTGCGGGAGTACCGTCGCGGTGACGAGCTGCGCCGGGTGCACTGGCGCAGCTCGGCCCGGGCCGGCGAGCTGATGGTGCGGCGCGAGGAGCAGCCCTGGCAGACCCGCGCCACCGTCTTCCTGGACAACCGGGTCGGCGCCCATCGCGGCCAGGGTCTCGCCTCGTCGTTGGAGGCCGCCGTCAGCGCCGCCGCCTCGGTGGCGCTCTATCTCAGTGCTCACGGCTACACGGTCCGGCTGGTCACCGCCGCCGGCGAGCATCCCGACACCAGCTGGCACAACCGCGATAGCGGGGTCACCACCGGTCGGCTGCTGGAGGCGCTCGCGATGGTCGAGCCGGTCCCCGCCACCGCGCTGGACACCCGGTGGCTCGGCGAGCAGGGCTCGGGCGCCCTCACCGTCGCCGTACTGGGTGGCCTGGCCGGACCGGACCTGGCGGTGCTGCGCCGGGTACAGCACCATGCCGGCGTCGCGCTGGCGATCGCCCTGGACGTCGAGGCATGGGGGGCGAGCCGGACCGGCACCGGCGGCATGGCCGGCTGGCTGGCCAAGCAGGGCTGGCGGGCGACCACGCTGCTCCCCGACGACCGGCTCGACCAGGCCTGGCAGGAACTCGGCCTGCGCTCCTCGCGGGGTGGCTCGGCGCGTGCCGAGTCCGCACGGGAGGGCGCTCGTGCGAGCTCGTGACGCCGCGCTGATCCCGATCCTGCTGTCGCTGACCTGTGTGGTGACGGTCTGGCTCACCACGCTCTCCTGGCGGGGCTTCAGCGCCGACCCGGGCGGCTACCTCCGGCCGCTGCTCGCGGTCGGCCTCGTCGTCGCCGTCACCGGTCTGGTGGCGCGCTGGGCGAAGCTCCCGGCACCCCCGGTCGCGCTGGCCCAACTGCTCCTGGGCGGTGCTGCGGTGACGCTGACCCTGACCGGGTCGCCGATCCCGTACGGCGGCGCGCTGGCCGACCTCCGGCTCCAGTTCCACGCCGCCGTGGAGGTGGTCAGAACGCTGCCCCCGCCGGTGCCGGTCACCGACGGCATCGCCCCGCTGCTCCTCTACGGCGGGCTGGGCTGCTTCGTCCTGGTCGACCTGTTCGCCTGCACGCTGCGCCGGGCGGCGCTGGCCGGCCTGCTGCTGCTGGCCGTCTATGCGGTCCCCTTCAGCGTCGTGGACGAGGCACTGCCGTGGCTGGGCTTCGCCTGCTCGGCGGCCGGCTTCCTGGGGATGCTGGCGCTGCAGGAGAGCGCCTCGGTGGCGCGCTGGGGTCGCCGGCTCGCCGACGGCTGGGACAACACCGGCCGGCTCACCGGCGGCGCGATGCAGATCGGCGCCGTGGCGACCGCGCTGGCGGTGGTGCTTCCCGTCTTCGTGCCCACCCTCGATCTCGACGTTCTCGGATTCGGGCCGGGGGGCGGCAACGACCACCGGATCCAGGTCGCCGACCCGGTTGCCAATATGCGCCGGGACCTGACCCGCGGTGCGGACGAGCCGGTGCTCGAGGTGACGACCGACGATCCTCGGCCCAGCTATCTCCGGATCGCGGTGCTGAACCGGTTCAGGGACGAGGAGTGGTCGGCGGGCGATCGCACCGTGCCCGCCAACAACGACGCCGACGGCACGCTGCCGGCGCTGCTGGGCGTGGCGGCGTCGGTGCCGCGGCGGTCCTACAGCTACCAGGTCGAGATCGGCGACAACTTCGACTCCCGGTGGCTGCCGACGCAGGCGCCGATCTCTGAGATCCACGCTGCCGGCGACTGGCGCTATGACACCCGCACCATGGACTTCCTGGCCGGGCAGAAGGGCCTCGACGCTGCCGGGCTGAGCTACGACATGACCGCCGTCGACCTCGACCTGACCACCGCGCAGCTGCTCGACTCGGTGACCTCGATCGGCACTGTCGGGCAGTCCTATGTCGAGTTGCCCGACGACTTCCCCACGATGGCCGCCGACCTCGCCGAGCAGGTCACCGCCGAGGTCGACTCGCCGTTCGAGAAGGCGGTCGCGCTGCAGAGCTTCTTCCGGGAGACCGGCGGCTTCACCTACGACCTGGACACGCCGCTGGGCACCGGATCCGGCGACCTGGAGAGCTTCCTGACCGAGCCCGGCCAGGACAACCCGGAGGGCCGGCGCGGCTACTGCCAGCAGTTCGCGACGGCGATGGCGGCGATGGCGCGATCGCTGGGCATCCCGGCCCGGGTGGCGGTCGGCTTCCTGCAGCCGGAGAGCGTGCGGCCCAACGTCTGGGTGTACTCCACCCACGATCTGCACGCCTGGCCCGAGCTGTTCTTCGCCGGCGCGGGCTGGGTCCGCTTCGAGCCGACCCCGGCGGCGCGGGCGACCTCGGTGCCGTCGTACACCCGAGGGCTCGACTCCGTCCGGCGGCAGCAGCCCTCGAGCACGGCATCGTCCGCGGCACCTACCCGGCAGCCCTCGCAGGCGCCCCAGCTGCCCGAGCAGGAGCAGACCTCGACCGCCACGCCGGACACCGGCGTCTCGCCGCTGTGGTGGTGGAGCCTGGGAGCTCTCGGCGCCCTGGCGGTGCTCGGCCTGATCGCGCTGGTGCCCTCCCGGATCCGGCGGCGGCGGCGCGCGCTGCGGCTGCGCTCGCTCACCCCCGAGGCGGCCTGGCTCGAGCTGCACGACACCGTCGTCGACCTCGGCCTGCGGTGGCCCTCAGGGCTCTCGCCGCGGGCCACCGGCCAGGCGTTGGAGCGCTATGTCGGCGGCGACGCCAACCGCGAGGCGCTCACCCGGCTGGTGGGCCTGGTCGAGCGGTCGCGCTACTCCACCCGAGCCCCTGAGCCGGCCAGCGACGACGACCTGCTCCGCGTCCTCAGCGCTCTCGGCCGCGCCGTCCCGGTCCGGGCCCAGCGCCGGGCTCAGTGGTGGCCGCGATCGGTGACCCGGTGGCGCTCGGTGCCGGAGGCCGCGACCGAGCGGGAGCTGATCGGCTAGCCGAAGGCCTGCTGCACGAGTCTCAGAACACGTTCTCAGAGCGTGCCCGCGCTGTCACCAGCCGTTGTTCTCGTCGCGGCGTCGCCGCCACCGCTCTTCCATGCGGGCCATGAAGGAGCCGCGGACGCCGCGCTGGCGGCGCAGGAGCTTGCCCCGTCGGCCGCCCTCGTGGACGGTGAAGCCGTGGCTGGGGTGGCTGCTGCCGAAGGCGGCGGAGGGCTTGTTGCTCAACGACCTGTTGCGCAAGGCGGCCAGTCCGAAGGTGGCCGAGCCGAGCATCACGACGAAGCCAAGGATGCCGACGACGGGGAGCTGGACGATCACGCCGGTCATCAGGAGCGCGACGCCGACGGCGAAGACGACGCCGGCGAGGATGGCGCGACGGTGCGCGGAGCGACGCAGCGAGGTGCCGCGCAGGGTGGAGGCAAGCTTGGGGTCGTCCTGGATGAGGGCGCGCTCCATCTGCTCGAGCAGTCTCAGCTCCTCTTCCGAGAGTGGCACGGTGCCTCCCAACTTCCTTCGGTCCGTCAACCGCCAGTGTAGGCAGACGGCCGCCGCCATGGTAGGCGGGAGTCGAGATTTTGGCCCGGAAGTGCCATGAGATGACCAGCGGACCCCGCTTCGGGGCCGTCCGGAGGCTGCTCGCGGGTCCTCCGGCCCCGGACAGCGGCCCTGGACAGCGGCCCTGGACAACGGCCCTGGGCAACGGTGGCTCAGCGATGCGCGACCAGGTGCAGCTGCGTCGCCAGCGGCAGGAAGTCGGGTCTCCGTGCCACCGCCTGCTCCAGCTCGATCAGTGCCGCAGTCGAGCCCGGCTCGAGGTCGAGCAGGGAGCCCGGAACGAGGTCGGCGAAGACCCGGACGCCGTGGACGGCGTCGACGGCGAAGCCGGCCGCCGTCAGCAGCGAGGTCGCCTCGGCGGCGGTGAACCGGCGGCCGGTGCGGCCCGTCGGCGAGGGGTCGTCGAGGAGCGCGGCGGCCTCGGCGAAGTGACCGGCCATGGCGCGGGCGATGACGGCGGCGTTGCGCTGGGCCACCAGCAGGCTGAGTCGGCCGCCGGGCCGGAGCACCGCTCGCAGCGTGGCGAGGGCGGCGCCGGGGTCGTCGACGACCTCCAGCACGCCGTGGCAGAGCACCAGGTCGGCGCTGCCGGGCGCGGCGTCCAAGGTGGCCAGGTCGCCCTGGCGCGCCTCGACGCTGACGCCGACCTCGCGGGCTCGGCGGTCGAGCGCGGCCAGCGCGTCGGGGCTGGGGTCCACGACGCTGACCCGATGCCCGAGCGAGGCGACCCCGACAGCGAACCCGCCGGTGCCGCCACCGATGTCGAGGACGTCGAGCGGGGCGCCCGCCAGCATCGGTCGCAGGGTCTCCCACACCACGGCGGTCCGGGCACCGCGCCGGTCAAGAGGACGCTCGGTCGTCATGGCCCCAACGCTAGCGATCCTTGGTCGCCAGGGCATGTCAGGATGCCGCCACCCAGGGCTCTTCTCCGGCGTCGGGAGCGAGGGCAGCATGCGGCGCCAGGCCGAGGGTCTGCTCGACGACGGCCAGGAACCGATCGGCGTCGCGGACCAGCGCCTCCGCGTCGTGCTCGGTCACGGCGCGGGTCGAGCCCGCCTCGGCGGCTGCCCGCTTGGCCGCGCCGGCCGAGAAGTAGGTCGCCCAGTCGGCCAGCTCCGGGGCGACCTGGACGAGCAGTGCCCAGGCGTTGGGCGGACGGCGCCGGCGTCCGGTCGTCGGCGCCGGCCCGGCTCGGGCGGCGACCAGCGCCGCGGCC
>NZ_JASGDQ010000062.1:0-19207 GCF_047607185.1 Nocardioides sp.
GCTTCACTTGATAAGTGCCCGATCTGCTCGGTGGTTCTGACCTTCGCAAGCCAGAGTCTCCCAAGCAGAACGGGCACTTTCACGTTCCTAGGCCGCGCGTCACCAGATCACCCATGAAACGCCGAGGCTAGTGGTCCTCTCTGGAAGTTCGTGGGGGTATGCGTGGATCCAGGTGCGCGCAGCGCAAGGCGGCGTCGCGACGGCATACCGGGCGTCTTCCGAGCGGCGCCAACGCCGCGATGGGTGTGCCTGGGCCGCGCAGACCCGGGACGAACTTCCAGGGACGACCACTAGCGGTGGGGCAGGACGATGTCGATCCCCTGGTCGACGTACTCCCCGACCAGTCGGCCGCCGAGCGCGGCAACGACGGCGACGGCGCGCTGGTAGGGCGAGCCGGGTGGCTTGGCGCGGCCGCGGGCGGGCTCGGCGGCGACCACGTGGAGCTTGAGGGGACCCTCGGGAGTGGCCTCGTAGGTGAGCCGGACCGCGCCACGGCTGCGGTGGATCACGTCGACGAGCAGCAGCTCGTGGATGTGCTCGACCGGGCCCGGGGTGTAGGCGGTGTCGAGGTCGCCCTCGACGGCAGCGGTGAAGGTGCGATCGTGCTGGGCTAGCTCGTCGGCCCAGCGCTGCGCCAGCATGGTGGCGAGCTCGCGCAGCGGCACCTCCGTGCCGAGGATCACGGTGCCGCGACGGGTCATCGCGATCAGCTCGCCGGCGACCGCGTCGAGGTCATCGATGCGCTGCACGCAGCAGCCGACGGCGTCGCAGACGGTCGGCGGCAGGTCGCCGTTCGCGGCCAGGTCGTCCAACTCCAGCCGTAGCGAGGTGAGCGGGGTGCGCAGCACGTGGGAGGCGTGCTCGGCGAAGGCCCGCTCCGCGCCGATCCGATCCTGCAGCTGAGTCGCGCTCGACTTCAGCGCCGAGGCGATGGCGCGCACCTCCGGCACTTTCGAGGTCGGCAGGTCGAGGTCGAAGCGGCCCCGGCCGAGCGCGGCCGCCGCGGCGGCCAGCCGCCGGAAGGGCTCGACCATCTGCCGGGCCAGCAGGTAGCCGACGATGCCAGCGACGAAGGCGAGCAGCCCGAAGAAGAGCACCAGCGACCAGCCCTGCCCCTGCAGCAGCGTCGTACTGACGTCCTTGGACTGGCTGACGATGACGGTGCCCTCGGAGGTCTCGTACGCCGCCCACAGATCGTCGGACTGGCTCGGGTCCTCGGCGCCGTCGAACCGGGGGCCGGAGGCCGTCATCGTGCTGTTGGAGTCGTTGAGGTGGAGCCGGATCTGGCTCTCGGCGCCGACCAGGCCGGCGAGGAACTGCTCATCGACCGGCTGACCCTGGCTCAGCCGCAGGTCGACGGCGGTCCCGACGGCGATGGCCATCTCGTGGATCTGTCGGCTCTCGTGCTGGCGCAGCGACCCATCGAGGGCCACTGTCCGGATGATGAGACCGATCAGACAGAACGCGACGGTAAGGACGATGAAGGCGACGGTGAGTCGCTTACGCATCTGCGCTTCCGCCCTCGAGGCGGAAGCCGACGCCGCGTACGGCGACGACCTTGTCGGTCACCCCGGCGGCCTCCAGTTTCTGCCGGAGCCGGCCGATGGTGACGTCGAGGGTCTTGGTCGAGCCGTACCAATTCTCGTCCCACGCCTCGGCCATCAGCCGCTCGCGGGAGACCACCTTGTCGCGCTGCCCGGCCAGCACGCTGAGCACGTCGAACTCCTTGCCGGTGAGCGCCACCTCGGTCTCGCCGGCGTAGACCCGCCGGGCCGGGCCGTCGATGCGCAGCGCCCCCTCGGGCAGGCCGGCGCCGTTGGCGTGCCCGCCGGTACGGCGCAGCAGCGCCCGCACCCGGGCCTGCAACTCGGCCAGCCCGAACGGCTTCGCGAGGTAGTCGTCGGCACCGTAGTCGAGGCCGACCACCCGGTCGAGCTCGCCGGCCCGCGCGGTGACGATCATGATCGCGCCCTCGTAGCCGGTCTCCCGGGCCGAGCGACAGACGTCGAGACCATCCATGTCGGGCAGGCCGAGGTCGAGGATCACCACGTCGACGAAGCCGGCGGCCAGCTCCTCGAGCGCCTTCGCGCCAGTGTCGACCCAGCGGACGTCGTACCCCTCTCGCTCGAGCGTACGAACGAGGGGCAGCGCGATGTCCTCCTCGTCCTCGACGATCAGAACCGCGTGTGCCATGAGCCGGATCTTAGATGAGTTGGTCCGCCGGTTCTCGCGTTCCACGCCGTCGGTGCCCCGCCGCGAAGCTGAGAAGCAGCGCCATGACCGGGATGCCCACCAGCGGGGCCCAAGCCCAACGGTCCGTATTGCCCACGAACGGATAGCCCGCCCAGGGCACATGGGCCACCATCCGGGCATAGCTCTGGTCGCTCACCGACAGCACCCAGGAGTCGGCGCCGGCGTCGCTGCCGGTCTGCAGCTGGTCGCCGTGCACCGAGGTCACTCGGCGGGTGACGAAGCCGTCGTCGGGAGCCGGCAACGGCTGCCGGAAGGTGATCACGTCGCCGCCGTGGAGGTCGCTGCCAGGGACGTACCTGCTGAAGACGAGGGAGCCGCGGGGCACGCTCGCCATCGCGTCGGTGGTGACCACGAACCGTGACAGTCCGAGCACGGCCGGCAGCAGCACGAGCAGGATCAGCGGCGCCAGGAGTGCGACCGCCACCACTCGCCAGAGCGCGAGGACGACGGACTGTCGTCGCGGCACCGGAGCCAACTCCATCGCCTTGCCTCCCCGAACTGGACGATGTCTCGCCATAGTAAGCCGAACCGCAAAGATCTACGGGGTCGGGCCGCGGTCGGCGACCCGTTGCAGCACCTCCTCGAAGCGGAGCTGCTCGAGGCCCAAAGGGTCGCCGGCGCCCTGCGCCACCTCCGCCCAGTCGACCGGCGTGGCGACGTACGGCTTGGCCCTGCCGCGCAGCGAGTACGGCGCCACGGTGGTCTTGCTGCCGGAGTTCTGCGACCAGTCGAAGAAGACCTTGCCGCCGCGCCGGGACTTGGTCATGGTCGCGGTGACCAGCTCCGGGCGGGCCGTCTCCAGGGTCTCGGCGAGCTGTCTGGCGACCGCGGTCGCCTCGTCGCTGGGGACCGGCTCGGGCAGCGGCGCGTAGAGGTGCAGCCCCTTGCTGCCGCTGGTCGCCGCGAACGGCTCGATGCCGAGGTCGCGGAGCAGGTCGCGGGCGAGCAATGCGACCTGGCAGCACTCCTGCAGGCCGGCCGGCTCGCCGGGGTCGAGGTCGACCACGATCCGGTCGGCGCCGACCGGGTCGCCGGACTCGTCGACGCGCCACTGGTGGACGTGGAGCTCCAACGCGGCCAGGTTGACCAGCCAGGTGAGGGTGGCGAGGTCGTCCACGACCGGGAAGCGGAGGGTGCTCTCGCGGCCGTCGGCGGAGCGGCTGCCGGCGGAGCGGCTGCCGGTGGTCGGCACGGTGACGGTGCGGACCCACGACGGCGTGCCCGCCGGGGCGTTCTTCTCGAAGAAGCTCGGGCCGTCGACGCCGTGCGGCCAGCGGATCCGGGTCACCGCCCGTCCTCGCAGGTGCGGCAGCAGCACCGGCGAGATGCGGGCGTAGTAGTCGAGCACCTCGCCCTTGGTGGTGCCGGTGCGCGGATAGAGCACCTTGTCGAGGTTGGTGAGTCTGAGCGTGCGGCCCTCCACGTCGACCCTGACCTCGCTCATCCCAGCTCCTCCGGCGAGAGGTCGGTGCGCACGCCCCGGTAGGACGGCTGTCTGAGTCGGTCGTACCCGGTGCCGTGGGTGTCGACGTCGACCACCACCGTGGGCCTCACCCAGAACGTGCCGGTCGCGGCCGGTCGCGGCACCTCGTCGGCGAACGGGCTCCGCTCTCCCGGGACGAGCAGCCGCCGCAGGATCGCGCTCTCCCTCGGCCCGATGCCGCTGCCGACCCGGCCGCGATAGACCAGTCCGGCGTCGGTGACCTCGCCGACCAGCAGCGCGGCCAGCCGATCGGTGGTGTCGACCTGCGGCCGCCAGCCGCCGACGACATAGGAGCCGCGGTAGCGGTGGGCGAACTTCAGCCAGGCCCGGGTGCGCTCCCCGGGCCGGTAGGTCGAGTCCAGCCGCTTGCTGACGATGCCCTCCAGTCGCTGCTGCCGGGTCGCCTCGTGAAGCATCGGGCCGTCGTCGTACACCTCCGGGAGCTGCCAGCCGGCCAGGTCGATCCCGGCCAGGATCTCGCGGCGCTCGGCGAGCGGCAGTCCGGTCAGGTCGCGGCCGTCGAGCCGGAGCAGGTCGAAGACGAGGTACGTCGCCGGGATCTCGGCCGACAGCCGGCGGGCGGCCGCGCCCCGGGCGTGGATCCGCTCGGCCAGGGCGCGGAAGTCGGGGCGGCCGTGCTCGCCCAGTGCGATGATCTCGCCATCGACGAGCAGGTCACCGGCGGGCGCGACGGCGGCGACCTCGGGCCAGGCGGTGGTGGCGTCACGCTCGTTGCGGGTGGTGAGGCTGAGCACTTCTGAGACTCGCGAGGCGAGGATCCGGACCCCGTCCCACTTGACCTCGTGAGACCACCCCGGACCGGCCGGCACGTGGTCCCCGGGCATGGCGAGCATCGGGCGCATGGGCTCATACTGCCTAAATGAGAGCGATCTGGAAGGGCGCCGTGTCGTTCGGCCTCGTCAACGTCCCGGTCAAGCTGTACGCCGCCACGGAGTCGCACGACGTCTCGTTCCGGCAGGTGCACGCCAGTGACGGCGGCCGGATCAGATACCAGCGGGTCTGCTCGATCGACGGCGAGGAGGTGCCCTACGCCGAGATCGCCAAGGGCTATGAGACCGAGGACGGCGAGATGGTGGTCCTCACCGACGAGGACATGGCCTCGCTGCCGTCGGTGTCCTCGCGCGAGATCGCGGTCCAGAAGTTCGTGCCGAGCGACCAGATCGACCCGATGCTGTTCGAGAGGTCCTACTACCTCGAGCCGGAGAGCACCGGCCGCAAGCCGTATGCGTTGCTGCGCCAGGCGCTGCTGGAGTCGGACCGGATGGCGGTGGTGACGGTGGCGCTGCGGCAGCGCACCACGGTGGCGGTGCTGCGGGTGCGGCCGACCGAGGCCGGCGACGTGGTCGTGCTGCAGACGATGATGTGGCCCGACGAGGTGCGGGTGCCCGACTTCTCAGTCGAGCTGGCCGACGAGGAGGCCAAGCCCGCCGAGGTGAAGATGGCGCACCTGCTCGTCGAGACGCTGGCCGGCGACTTCGATCCCGAGGACTTCGAGGACGACTACGCCGAGGCGGTGCAGGCGCTGGTGCAGCGCAAGATCGAGGGCGGCGACGTCACCCGCACCGAGGCCTCGACGAAGTCGGCCGGCGAGGTGGTCGACCTGCTTGCCGCGCTGCAGCGCTCGGTGGCCGCGGCCAAGGCCAGTCGCGGCGAGGCCGACGACGATGCCGAGGAGTCGCCGAAGGGCAAGCACACCAAGCAGAAGGCAGGCTGAGACCTCTCGAGGGGCCATCTGGGACGTCTCGGCGGGCCATCTGTGACCTCTCGGCGGCTGGGGGGAGGTCAGAGCAGGGAGCGGACGGTGCGCAGCGCGACCGAGAGGCGGGCCAGGTCGGCGCCGTCGTCGTGGCACAGCTCGGCGAGCGTGGCTGTGGCACGGGTGACTGCCTCGGTCCTCGCCCAGGCCTCGACGTCACCGCCGGCGGTGTCGAGCACCTGCCCGGTCAGCGCCGCGTGGGCGGCGCCGAGGTCCTCGCGCAGCGCCGCCCGGGCCATCGCCTCCCAGCGGTCGCGGCGGGGCAGCGCGACGACCCGGTCGAGCAGCAGCGGCAGGCCGAGCCGCTCCCCCAGCGCCAGGTGCACCCGGGCCACCTCGACGGGGTCGAGGTCGCGGGCGAGCGCGGTCTCGGCGACGCCCAGCAGCGCCGGCGCGGCCGGGAAGGACGCGATCCGCTCCCCCAGCTCCTCGGGGACGCCGTTCTTCGCCAGCGTCGCCAGCCGGGACTCGAAGGCGGCCTCGTCGCGGCCGGTCAGCAGGCCCGGCAGCGCGTCGAGGGTACGCCGTACCGGCTCGGCGAGCCCGGCGTCGTACGGGTGGGTGACCAGCCAGCGGGTGGTGCGCTCGACCAGCGTGCGCAGCTCGACCCGCATCCGGGTCTGGATCGCGGCGTCGACCTGGTGGTCGAGCGCGTGGATCTCGTGGCGGACCAGGTCCCAGCCGAAGAGCTCGCGCGCCGCCAGGTGGGCGCGCACCAGATCCGGCAGCGAGGCGCCGGTCTCCTCGGTGAGCCGGTGGAGCAGAGTGATGCCGCCCCCGCCGACGATCTCGCCGACCAGCTGGGTGGTGACGATCTCGCGCCGCAGCGGGTGGCCGGCGATGCGGTCGGCGAACCGCTCGCGGACCGCCGAGGGGAAGTAGGCGGTCAGCCGGTCGGCGTACGCAGGGTCGTCGGGGACGTCGGTGGCCAGCAGCTCCCGGGCGAGCTCGATCTTGGTCCAGGACATCAGCACCGCCAGCTCCGGGACGGTGAGGGCGCCGCCCGCGTCGAGCCGGCGTCGTACCTCCTCCGAGGAGGGCAGCCCCTCCACCTCGCGGTCGAGCACGCCGCGTGCCTCGAAGTCGGCCATCACCTCCTCGTGGACGTGCAGCAGGCCGGTGGCATGGTGGACCGCGTCGGCGAGGGCGAGGTTCTGCTCGTCGTTGTTGCGCAGCACCAGCGCCGCCACCTCGTCGGTCATCGAGACCAGCAGCTCGTCGCGCTCCCGCTCGGGCAGCGCGCCCTGCAGCAGGATCTTGAGGTTGACCTCGCGGTCGGAGGTGTCGACGCCAGCGGAGTTGTCGATGAAGTCGGTGTTGACCCGGCCGCCGAGCCCCTCGATCCCCCGCAGGGCGTACTCCACCCGGCCCGCCTGGGTCAGCCCCAGGTTGCCGCCCTCGACGACCGCCGCGGCGCGCAGCTCGGCGCCGTTGACGCGCAGCGCGTCGTTGGCCTTGTCGCCGACCTCGGCGGCCGTCTCGCCGGACCCCTTGACATAGGTGCCGACGCCGCCGTTGAAGAGCAGGTCGACCGGCGCTCGCAGGATCGCGCTGATCAGCGCGGTCGGCGTCAGTCGTGCCACGTCGTCGGGCAGGCCGAGTGCCTCGCGGGCCTCCGGCGAGACCGGCACCGACTTCGACGTGCGGGCCCAGACGCCGCCGCCGGGCGAGATCAGCGCCCGGTCGTAGTCGGCCCAGCTCGACCGGGGCAGCTCGAAGAGCCGCTGCCGCTCGGCGTAGGAGGTCGCCGGGTCGGGGTAGGGGTCGATGAAGATGTCGCGATGGTCGAAGGCGGCCACCAGCCGCAGGTGGCGCGAGAGCAGCATTCCGTTGCCGAAGACGTCGCCCGACATGTCGCCGATGCCGACGGCGGTGAAGTCCTGGACGTCCGGGTCCAGACCCCGCTCCCGGAAGTGCCGCTCGGCGGAGACCCAGGCGCCGCGGGCGGTGATCCCCATCTCCTTGTGGTCATAGCCCGCCGAGCCGCCGCTGGCGAAGGCGTCGCCCAGCCAGAAGCCGTAGTCGGCGGCCACCGAGTTGGCCAGGTCGGAGAAGGTCGCGGTGCCCTTGTCGGCGGCGACCACGAGATAGGAGTCGTCGGCGTCGTGTCGCACCACCCCCGCCGGCGGGACCGTGCGCTGCCCGGTCTCGGGGTCGTCGACGAGGTTGTCGGTCAGGTCGAGCAGGCCGGCGACGAAGGAGCGGTACGCCGTCCGGCCGGCCTCAAGGCCGACGCCCTGCTTGACCACGAACGCGCCCTTGGCGCCGACCGGGACGATGACGGTGTTCTTGACCTGCTGTGCCTTGACCAGGCCCAGCGCCTCGGTGCGGAAGTCGTCGCGCCGGTCGGACCAGCGCAGGCCGCCCCGGGCGACCGGCCCGAACCGGAGGTGGACTCCCTCCACGGCCGGGGAGTAGACGAAGATCTCCGCCCACGGCCGCGGCTCGGGCAGGTCCGGGATGCGGCGCGGGTCGAGCTTGAAGGAGACCCGGTCCTGCGCTCCTTCGCGGTAGAAGCTGGTGCGCACGGTGGCCTGGATCAGGGTGAGATAGGAGCGCAGGATGCGGTCCTCGTCGAGGCTGGCGACCTCGTCGAGCTCGGTCCGGATCCGGGCCGCGACGGCCTCCTCGCCGCCTCGCTCGCGAGCCGGGTCGAAGCGGGCCGCGAACAGCTCCACCAGATCCCGGGCGATGCCGGCGTGGCCGCACAGCGCCGCCTCGATGGTGCCCTGGGCGAACGGCGTGCCGGCCTGGCGCAGGTAGCGGGCGTAGCCGCGCAGCACCACCGCCTGGCGCCAGTCGAGTCCGGCGGCCAGCACCAGCGCGTTGAGCCCGTCGGTCTCGGCGCGGTCCTCCCAGACCGCGCGGACGGCGGCGGCGAAGCGAGCCCGGTCCCGCTCGTCGGTGGTCACCGGCAGCCGTAGCCCGAAGTCGTAGACGCACTCGCGACGGTCAAGGCCGTCGAGCTGGTAGGGCCGCTCGTCGACGACCTCGACGCCGGTCGAGGTCAGGATGGGCAGCACCCGCGAGAGCGAGAGCGGCTCACCGACGCGATAGATCTTGAACCGGGCCACCCCGTCGGCGGGGGCGGCCAGGTGGAGGTCGATCCCGCCCCGCTGGTTGGGCCCAGCCTCGATGGCGGCCAGCCGAGCGGCGTCGACCGCGCCTGCCGACGGGTCGTAGTCCTCCCGGTAGGCGGCGGGGAAGGCGGCGGCATAGCGGCGGCGGAGCGGCCCGCCGGCCTGCTCGCCGTAGGCGTCGTCGATGGCGAGCTGGAGGTCGTCGGGCCAGCTGCGGGCGGCCTCGGCGAGCCGCTGCTCGAGGTCTGCCCATAGCTCGGCACTGAGCTCGGCACCGGCGGCCTCCGGCGCCGGTGCGTCGGCAGGCAGGTGGACGACGAGCTGGACCCGGGCGGTGGCCGACTCGCCGATCCGCACGGTGTAGTCGACGTCGGTGCCGCCGAGCCGCTCGCGCAGGATGCTGGCCCAGCGCTCCCGCACGGCGGTGGAGTAGTGGTCGCGGGAGAGCCCGACCAGGACGGTGACGAACCGGCCGTAGGGGTCGGGTCGGGCGACCACTCGCAGCGCGCGGCGGCCACGAGAGACCATCGCCGCAGTGGCGAGTCCGGTCAGCTCCTCGACCTCGGCCTCGAAGAGCCAGCCGCGCGGGAACGCCTCCAGCACCTCGACGAGCGCCTTGCCGTCGTGGCCGCGGGCGTCGAGGCCCAGCCGGGCGAGGATCTGCGCGACCTTCTCCCGCAGCACCGGGACCCGGGTGACCGACTCGGCGACGGCGTCGCTGGTGACGAGGCCGAGGAAGCGCTGCTCGCCGACGACCCGGTCGCCGTCGAAGACCTTGATGCCGAGATAGTCCAGCCTGACCGGGCGATGGACGGTGGCGCGCGCGTTGGCCTTGGTGAGGATCAGCAGCCGGGGCTCGAGGGCCTTGGCGCGGACCCGCTCGGGCAGCCGGCAGGCGGCGTCGGACAGGTCGGGGTCGGCTCGCAGGATGCCGAGGCCGGTGCCGGGGACCGGCCGGAGGTACTCGGGGCCGCTGGTGCCGTCGGGCAGGGTGCCCTCGCCGTCGACGCGGTACTCCCGGTAGCCGAGGAAGACGAACCGGTCCTCGGCCAGCCAGCGCAGCAGCGCGGCGACCTGCGACCGCTCCGCCTCGGGCACCGGCGTGGTCGGCAGCGCGTCGATGACGTGGTCGAGTCGGTCACGGAGCTTGGCCTCGTCCTCGGCCGCGCCACGGCAGTCGGCCAGCACCCGCTCCAGGGCGGCGACGACGTCGGCCTCGGCCTCGGGGCGGATCCGGTCGGTCTCGACGTGCATCCACGACTCGGCGTCGGGTCCCTGCGTCGGGTCGAGCAGGTCGCCCACGACGTCGCGGGTCAGCGCCAGCACCGGGTGGACGACCAGGTGGACGTCGTACCGCTGCCGGGAGAGCTCCATGGTCACCGAGTCGACGAGGAAGGGCATGTCGTCGACCACGATCTCGATCACCGACCGGCCGCCGGCCGACCAGCCGTCACGCTCCCGTGTCGGCGTCAGCACCCTCACCCGGGCGGTCCCGGGCGGCCGTCGGGCGGCCAGCTCGAGGTGCGATCTCAGCGCGCCGCGCCGGTCCTCCCCGGACCGGTCGGCCACCTCCTCGGCAGGCACATGCCGGTAGTAGGCCGCTTCCAGGGCAGGGGACAGGTCATCATCGGATCGCGTCGCCGTTGACACCTCTCCGAGGTTACGCCCACCTCGGCCGCAACCCGGTGTCGACGACGCCGGGTTTGACCGGTATCGGTCATGATGGGGGGCATGACCACCTCGATGTCGTTCGAACTCGCCTACCACGCGCCGCTCGACAAGGTCCTGGCGATGCTCTTCGAGCCGGCGTTCCGGGAGGCCGTCTGCGACGCCCAGCACGCGTTGTCGCGCAGCGTCGTCGTCGAGGGCTCGGCCGAGTCGGGCCGGGTCGCGATCGACTACGTGCAGGACGCTGCGAAGGCTCCGGGGTTCGTCAAGAAGCTCATCGGCGACACCATGTCGGTGCAGCAGCGCGAGGTGTGGTCGGGCAACGCCGCGACCGTGGAGCTGACGTTGCCGGGCAAGCCCGGCGAGATGCGCGGCAAGCTGCGGCTCACCGAGGCCGGCGGGGTGACCACCCAGACCGTCGCCTATGACATCTCCGTGCACGTCCCGCTCGTCGGCGGGAAGATCGAGCGGCTGATCGAGGACATCATCGTCAAGGGCCTGGAGCGGGAGAACCGCGTCGGCCGGGAGTGGCTGCTCAGTCGCTGAGCCGGTCGGCGGGGGCGTCGAGTGCTGTATCGGGCTGGCCTGAGACCCGCTCCTCGGCGAGGTCATGCCGGCGCCGTACGACGACGAGCAGGCCGAGCACGACGAAGGGCCCGAACGCCAGCAACAGCGTCAGGATCTTCTCGTAGGGATGCAACGCGCCCAGGTGGAGCGCCACGATTCCAGCAGACTCAAGAGACATCCCCTCAAGCCTAAGGCGGCGGAGCCGGGCGCCCGCACCTGGGCGCGGTCGACGTGGTCGGTCAGCCGACTCAGTAGTGGATCGTGCGGATCGCGAAGGACACCGTGTGTCCGACGAAGCCGGCACCGGCGGGCAGCGCCAACTGGTAGGGCGTGACGCCCTTCTTGTTCTTGTGCGAGTTGGCGAGGTAGACCGTCGCCTTGCCCTTCTTGTTGAACTTGACCTTGGAGAACTTCTTCCATTTCTTGCCCTTCTTGACGAAGAGCTTGGTCTTCACGCCGGCGATGCTGGCCGCGGGCGTGACGATGAAGGTGACCTTGGCCTTCTTGCCGGACTTGCTCTTGATCGTCACGGCGCGGGCGACGGCGGCCGGGACCTCCGCGGAGACGCTGGGCTGGAAGGTCGTGGTGCCGCTGGAACTCGTGCCGCCGCTGTAGCTCGCCCGGTAGATCGCGGAGGTCGAGAAGGTCGACGAGACGTAGGCCGAGCTGGCGCTGCCGGTCCCCAAGGCCACCCAGCCGGCGCCGGTGTTGACCTCGACGGTGGTGGTGCCGGCGAACGGCGTGGTCGAGCCGCACGAGCCGGTGGCGGTCACATCGACGTCGATCGAGACGCTCTGACCGTAGAAAGGCGTGGGGCTGAAGATGCTGGAGCTGGCATAGCCAGGGTTGAGCGTGAGCGTGGTCGCCGTCGTGCAGGTCCCTGCGGCGTTCGCCGGTGCTTCGGCGACCACAGCGACCGTGGCGAGTCCGAGCGCGAGCGCCGCGACTCCTCCACCGAGACGGGACAGGAACCTGCGAGTCATTGACTACCCCTCTGAGTCTCTTTCCGGATGAGGCCGGCCGCCGCTGGAGCGAGCAGCCGACCCTTCCCTTCCTACCCATGGCCCGTCGGAGTCAAACCGATCCGGGTCATGAGACGTTCGGGAGAACTGTGCCATCATCCTCCTCCGCCCAGCAGGGCGGGGATCTCCTGGACCGCGAACCAGCCGAGGTCCTCGTCCGGGTCGGCCCCGGCCGGACGGTCGGCGGTGTCGGCGTGGACGGCCGCCCAGCGGTTGACCGGGACGGCCTCCTCGCCCGAGGCCTCGGCGACCAGCACCACCCGGCGCCCGGCGCCGGCCAGCAGCGCGGCGGAGGCGTCCGCGGCCGACATCAGTGCGGCGTACTCCCCCTCCTCGGACTCCTCCGGTGCGACGAACGCGGCCGCCGCCCCCGGGTCGGCGGCGGGCACCGCGCCGGCCTGGTGCCAGTGCGCCAGCAGGTCCAGCGTTGCCGGGACGTAGAGCCTCATGACTCTGCCTTTCCCCCGGCCTTCTCGCCGGCCGCCCTCCGCTGCGCCCGGCGGCGGCCGCGGGGAGCCCGCTGCCGACCGCCGCTGGCGGTGTCGAGCAGCTCCTCGAGCGCCTCGACCAGGCACTGGCCGAGGATCTCGGCGTCGGGGATCAGGTCGCGGTCGGCGGTGATGCCGAAGAAGACCCGGCCGTCGTAGGAGGTGACGCCGATGGCCAGCGCATGTCCCGGGACCAGTGGCGGCACCGGATAGGAGGCCACCATCCTGGCCCCGGCGGCGTACCTCGGCGCCTGTGGGCCGGGGACGTTGGTGACGGCCAGGTGGTAGGAGCGGCCGGGCTGGGCTGCCGCCACCCGGGCGCCCACCGCATGGAAGGTGGTGGGCGCGAACCCGGCGATGCCCGCCAGCCGGCTGGCGGCCACGCCGCGGCCGGTGGCCTTGTGCGACTCGAAGGAGTAGGAGACCTGGTGGAGCCGGACCACCGGCGACGCCTCCCCCACCGGCAGGTCGACGACGTGTACGGCGATCTGGGAGCCGAGCGAGGTGGCCTCCTCGTTCTCGTCGATCACCGAGACGGGTACGACGGCCCGCAGCTGTCGCAGCCCGGCCAGCGACTCCGCCCGGGTCATCAGCCAGCTGCGCAGGCCGCCGGCGACGATGGCGAGCACCACGTCGTTGATGGTGCCGCCGTGGGCCGCCCGAATGGTCCGCAGCTGGGCGAGGTCGGCCGACATGGTGACGAAGCGGCGCTGCTGCGAGAGCCGGCCGTTGATCGGCGTAGGCCGCTCCTGGCTGCGGCGGGTGACCACGGTACTGGCCCGGCCGGCGCGTCGGGTCAGCCGCCGGGCCCGCCGGGCGAGCGCGTCGGCACGGCTGCGGGCGGTATGGACGATGGTGTCCACGTCGATGACCGTGTCGCGCAGCGCACCGAGGATCACCCCCGCGGTGGAGCGACGTCGCTCGGCGCGCCAGTCGTCCTCGCCGAGCAGCTTGACCTCGGGGTTGACGTCGAGGATGAGCTGGCCGAGGTCGACGGTGTGCGCGCCGTCGACCAACGCCTGGTGGGCCTTGCTGAGCATGGCGAAGCGGCCACCCTCGAGGCCCTCGACCAGGTAGATCTCCCACAGCGGGCGCTCCCGGTCCAGGGGCCGCGAGATGATCCGCGCGACCAGGTCCCGCAGCTGGTCGGGGGTGCCCGGGCGAGGCAGCGCGGAGCGTCGTACGTGGTACTCCAGGTCGAAGTTGGGATCGTCGACCCACTCGGGGTTGGCGAGTCGGCCGGGAACCTGCTGCACCTTCTGTCGGTAGCGCGGCACGAAGCCGATCCGGTCGGCGATGAGCGCCAGCAGCTCGTCGTAGTCGAAGCCGCCGGCGGCCGGCTCGAAGATCTCCACGGTCGCGTTGTGGCGTGGCGCCGTCGGCCGCTCCTCGGCCAGGAAGAGCAGATCCCTCGACGTGAGGCGGTCCCCCATGAGCGCCCCTTTCCGGACCCTCTTGGGCCCCTCTCAGACTCTCGTGGGATTCTGGCAGAAGCCTGTGACCATGTGCGGACGAAAGAGGGCTATGTCATGCGCCGACTGGCGATTCTCCCGGTGCTGGGGCTGCTGCTGACCACTCTGGTGGGATGCGGCAGCGACGAGGAGGCGCCGGCCGAGACCACCACGACCAAGTCGATCGCGGTCAGCATCGAGGGCGGCAAGGTCACCCCCAGCGGCGACCGGGTCGACGTCGCCGTCGGGCAGCCGGTCGAGCTGGTGGTCACCGCCGACGAGGCCGGCCAGATCCACATGCACTCCGACCCCGAGCAGGAGTTCGACTACAGCCCCGGTACGACGACGCTGCAGCTCGGCAGCTTCGACGTGCCCGGCATCATCGAGGTGGAGTCGCACGCCCTCGGCGTGACGATCGTCCAGCTGCAGGTCAAGTGATCTCGGCCCACGGGATCGGGGGCGCCAAGGACCTCCCGATCCCATCGGAGCTGGCCATCGCCGGCGCCGTCGCGGCGCTGACGGTCTCCTTCACCGTCCTCGCCATCGCCTGGCGCACCCCGCGCTACGACGCCGCCACCTCCGGCCGACCGGCGCCGGCGTGGCTGGCCCGGATCGTCGACGCCACCTGGTGGCTGGTGCTCTGGCGGGTCGTCGGCCTCCTGATCTTCCTCTACACGGCGATGGTCGCTGTGTTCGGCAAGGACCTGCTGACCAATCCGCTCTTCGGCATCTTCTACATCTGGTGGTGGGTCGGCCTGGTCTGGGCCTCGCTGCTGTTCGGCCCGGTGTGGAAGGCGATCAGTCCGGTCCGCACCGTCAACTGGCTGCTGGCCAAGGTCTCCGGCGGCTCCACCGCCGAGGGCGTCTTCCGCTATCCGGAGCGGCTGGGTCACTGGCCGGCCGCCATCGGCCTCTACGCCTTCGTGTGGATGGAGCTGGTCTACCCCTACAGCACCGAGATCGGCCCGGTCCGACTGTGGTGCGCGGCGTACGTCGCGGTGATGCTGGTCGGCGGGGCGCTCTTCGGCGACACCTTCTACGAGCGAGCCGACCCGTTCGAGGTCTACTCCACCCTCGTCGCCAAGATGTCGATCTGGGGGCGGCGTGGCGCGCTGCTGGTGGTCCGCTTCCCACTGGCCAACCTCGACACCGTGGTGCCGCGAGCCGGCCTGCTCGCGGTGACGGCGGTGCTGTTCGGCTCCACCGGCTACGACTCCTTCCGCGAGTCCACGGCATGGATCAAGCTGTTGCAGAACACCGCGTGGATCAACGAGCACAGCTGGGCGCCGACGCTGGTCAAGAACGCCGGACTGCTGCTGTTCTGTCTGCTCGTCGGCGTGGTCTTCGCCCTCGGCACGATGGCCACCGGCGTCGCGCGCGACTTCGACCGGCGCCGACTGCCGACGCTGTTCGCGCACTCGATCGTGCCGATCATCATCGGCTATATCGTGGCGCACTACCTGTCCTACTTCTTCCAGGCGGGACAGGGCACGCTGATCTATCTCTCCGACCCGTTCTCCAACGGCTCGGACTGGTTCGGCACCGCCGACCTGCAGGTCAACTACTTCTTCTCCTATCATCCGACCCTGCTGGCCACGCTGAAGGTGCTCGTCGTGGTCGGCGGCCACGTGCTCGGGGTGATCTCCGCCCATGACCGGGCGATCAAGCTGCTGCCGAAGCAGCACCAGCTCACCGGTCAGCTGTCGCTGCTCTTCGCGATGGTGGCCTTCACCGTCGGCGGTCTCTACCTGCTCTTCGCCGCCTGACCAGCTGGCCGACCCCGCGGCTCGCCGCGCGCCGACCGAGCGACGGCGACGCGAAGTCGTCGGCGAGCCGGCCGAGCGCGCGGGCCAGCGGTGACTCCGGCGCGGTCTCGACCAGCGATCGGCCGGCGATCAGGGCCCTATCGACGGCACGGTCCTCGGGCAGGAAGTGGATGCCCGCGGTCCGGGCGACCTCGGCGATCATCCGGGCCACCTCACGCTCGCTCCAGCCGAGGCTGGCCCGCATCCGGTTGACGCAGACGGTCGGCGGGGCGGCCGTCAGCTCGCGCAGGTCGACCAGCGCTCGGGCGAGCCTGGTCAGCCCGACCGGGTCGGCGGTGCCGACGACGACCAGGTCGTCGGCGACGTCGAGCGCCTCCAGGGTCAGTCGATCACGGCAGCGCTCGGAGCCGTCGTCCTCGATGCCGAAGCCGGTGTCGAGGACCACATAGCCACCGGACCGGCCGGCCTCCGCCAGCTCGCCGACCACACCGGCACGGACCTCGAGCCACCGGTCGGGCCGGGGCAACCCGGTCACCACACCGAGCCGGTCGCCGAGCTGGTCGCCGACCCGGCGGGCCACCCGGGTCAGGTCGGCGCCCGGGCCTCGCGCCGCCACCAGCAGCCCGCTCACCTCGTCGAGCACGCCGAGCTGCTGGGCGACGGTGCCGCCGTACGGGTCGGCGTCGACCAGTACGGCGGTCAGTCCCCGGTGGGCGAGCTCGGCGGCCAGGCCGGTCGCGACCGTCGTACGGCCTGGGGCGCCGACGGGGCCCCATACCGCTATCACCCGACCGGCCTCGGTGGCGGTCTCCGGAGGAGCCACGGGATCGGGTGCCTCGGCCGGCGGTTGTCGCGCCGTTGTCTCCGGGCGGGCGGTGAGCGCGGCCGGCAGCGAGTCGAGGTCGTCGTGCGCCAGCAGCCTGCTCAGTCCGATCCGGGCGGCTCGCGTGGTTGCCGGCTCCGAGAGCCGGCCGATCGCGGTGGCCGCCACCCCCGCTCGGCGGAGCTGGTCGACGGCGACCGCGTCGAGGCCGGGGGCGTCCAGGGCGACCACCGCCGCGTCGGCTTGACCGGCGGCTGCCGCCGCCAGCAGGTCCTCGACGTCGACACAGCGCTTGAGCACCACGGTATCGGGATGCCGCTCCAGCAGCGCCAGCACCGCTGGCTCCCAGTCGGCGCCGGCCGCGGCGATCAGGACAACGGTGCTCATGCTCAACCGCGCCGTACGACGGTCAGGGTGGCGGCGCTGTCGGCCGCCAGCGCGGCGAAGAAGCCGCTGGCCGCGTCCTCGGGGACGGCGAGCACCAGCTGGCGCTTGCCGGAGACCAGCAGCGCGTCGTCGGCCCTCGGCGCCTCGATGACGCTGACGGCGCTCAGCACCGGCTCGCCGGCGGCGTCCTCGCGGACCAGGTAGACGTCGACGACGGCGCCGGCGCCCACCGAAGGCGGCACTTGGTCGGGCTCGACCGAGACCGGCAGCTGGACGGTGCCGCTGGCCCCGGCCGAGCCGAGTGCCGCGGCCGGCAGCAGCTCACCGGCTCCCACCGCCCGCAGCAGCACACCCTCGGGCAGCGGGTCGCCGACCTTGAGATAGTGGTCGAGCTCGTCGTCGGCGAGACGGACCGCGGTGGCGACGAGGTCGGCCTCCTCGACGGTGGCGCCGGCCGCGAGGTCGGCAGTTGCCGACCAGACCGGCACGGTGTCGTCCGCGGAGGCGAGCAGCCGCGCCCCGGCAATCACCGAGACGGCGACGATCGCGACTCCCACCCACAACCGCGGGTCACGCCAATTGGGACGCTGCGCACGCTCGGCCCGGGGAGCACCGGCCAGTGTGACGGTCCCGAGACTTCTCGTCACGCCGGCATCATCTCCGCTACGGCGGGAGTTGAAACCTCGCTCCCGGTCCGACCTCTCGGCGCAACGGATATCCACAGGCCGGACGAAGCCGAGGACCCGCCTCGGGCGCGGGAGTGTCATCATGGCGGCGTGGAAGAGCCACGTTTCCTGACGCTCGCCGACGTCGCCGAGATGCTCAGCACCTCCAGCGCCCAGGTCTATGCCCTGGTGCGCCGTGGGGAGCTGCCTGCCATCAAGCTCGGCGGCCGCGGCCAGTGGCGCGTCGAGCGCGACAAGCTCGAGGAGTACATCAAGGGTCTCTACGCCGAGACCCGCCAGTTCGTCGCCGACCACCCGTTCGCCGAGGCCGACCAGCAGGAGTCCGAGGTCTGAGGCCGGCGCGCTGGGCCGTCGAGGACCGACAACGCCGCGAGCGCGGATGCCGGGCGGCCGCGGTCAGCCGACCTGGCCGGCCAGGGTGATAGAGACGTCCTTGTCCTTGCCGGCGTGGTTGACCGTGAAGGTCACCGTCTCACCGGGCTGGTAGGAACGGATGGCGACGATCAGGCCGATGCCGTTGGTGACCCGGGCGCCGTTGACGGCCTTGACGATGTCGCCCTGCTCCAGCCCGGCGTCGGCGGCCGGCGTGCCCGGGTCGACCGAGACGACCTCGGCGCCGTCACCGTCGTCGGTACCGGTGTCGACGCGGGCACCGATGACGGGGTACTCCGCCTTGCCGTCGCGCAGGATCTGAGCAGCGGTGACGCGCACCTGCTCGATCGGGATGGCGAAGCCCACCCCGATGCTGCCGGCCTCGTCGGTGGTGCCGCCCGCAGTGGCGATGGCGGTGTTGACGCCGACCACCTGACCGAGCAGGTTGACCAGCGGACCACCGGAGTTGCCGGGGTTGATGGCCGCGTCGGTCTGCACCGCGTTGATATAGGAGAGGTCGTCGGCGGTGTCGCCGGTGGTCACCGGCCGGTTGAGCGCACTGACGATGCCGGAGGTGACGGTCTGGGACAGACCCAGCGGGGAGCCGATCGCGACCACCTGCTCCCCCACCCGCAGCGCGGCGGCGGCCCCGAGCGAGGCCGGTTGCAGCCCCTTGGCGTCGACGCTGAGGACAGCGAGGTCGTAGACCGCGCTGCGGCCGATGATGTCGGCCCTGCTGCGATCGCCGTCGGTGTCGACGACCCAGATCGCGCCGTCGGTCTTCGCCGCGTCGGCGACGACGTGGTTGTTGGTGACGACATGCCCCTCGGCGTCGAGGACGAACCCGGAGCCCGTCGCACCGTCCTCCTGGCCGTCGTACGTCGCCAGGATCTGCACCGTTGAGGGCAGCAGCGCCTCAGCGGCCGCGACGACACTCGCGTCGGCGGGCTCGATCGGCGCCTGGGTGATGGTGGCGACCGCGCCGACGTACGCCGGCGACGGCTCGTCCCTGGCCCGGTCGTAGAGCGCGGCACCGCCGAACCCGGCCGCGCCACCGACGAGCAGCGAGAGCAGCACCAGCCACGGCCACCTTCGGCGTCGGCGATGCTCCGGCGCAGCAGCAGGGTACGGCGTCGCCGGCCGGGATTGCGGAGGCAGCGGCGGCAGCCACGAGTCGCCGGGATTGGTCACTCCGCCATCGTTCCAGACGCGCGAAGCGCCGACCCTCTTAGCCTCGATCCGTGGACCGGCTGGGGTGATCGGGGTCTGACTCGGCGGGGCTGACGTAGAAGTGCCTTCTGGGCAAGGAGAATCGAGATTGTCGAGATCCTGATCCGCCCGCACGCAGAAGGCACTGGAAGTGAAACTACAGCACGCCTGGTCC
>NZ_JASGDQ010000063.1:0-8501 GCF_047607185.1 Nocardioides sp.
GGGTGTCCAGATCGGTGTCCACGAAAGCCTCCAGAGCTTGAGTTGGTTCGCAACACCGACTCTTGGACACCCTCGACCTATTTCACCCTCGCCACACCGGCCCCAGCCCTTGGAATAAGTCATCTAGACGCCGTCGTCGGGTCCGAGCCGGAAAAGGGCGGAAGATCGGCCGGTCTCACGCGTGATCTCGGGCGAGATCTCCCGCCCTTCTCGCTAGATGGTGGAGCGGCGAAGGTCCCGCCCCGATGCCGCGCCTCCCGTTCCAGACCTCGAGAGGCTGTCACCACTACAGTTCGGTGAGTGGACGAGGATGCGCTGTACGACGCGGCGGATCGCGAGCGCATCGTCGCCGAGCCGCCCAAGCGGGTGGCGGCACCGGAGCGGACGCCCTTCGAGCGCGACCGGGCCCGGGTCGTCCACGCCGCCGCCTCGCGTCGGCTGGCCGCCAAGACGCAGGTGGTCGGGCCGCAGTCCGACGACTTCGTCCGCAACCGGCTGACCCACTCCCTGGAGGTCGCCCAGGTCGCCCGCGATCTCTCCCGGGCGCTCGGCCAGAGCCCCGGCGCGAGCCAGCCGGACATCGCCGAGACCGCGGCGCTGGCCCACGACCTCGGCCACCCGCCGTTCGGGCACAACGGCGAGGGCGTCCTCGCCGAGCTCGCGACCGACTGCGGCGGCTTCGAGGGCAACGCGCAGACGCTGCGGATCCTGACCAGGCTGGAGGCCAAGACCTTCGACCGCGACGGCCGCTCGGTCGGCCTCAACCTGACCCGGGCGACGCTGGACGCCTGCACCAAGTACCCCTGGCGTCGCGGCGAGGCGCCGGCCGGGCCGAGCACCGGGAAGTTCGGCGTCTACGAGGACGACCTGCCCGTCTTCACCTGGCTGCGCTCGCCGGGGACGGGGTCCCCGGAGAACGGGCGACGGCGATGCGTCGAGGCCCAGATCATGGACCTGGCCGACGACGTCGCCTACTCCGTCCACGACGTCGAGGACGGCATCGTCGCCGGCCGCCTCGACCTCACCACGATCGACCGACCCGCGGTCTGGGAGACGGTGCGCGGCTGGTACCTCCCCGAGGCCACCGACGCCGAGCTCGACGCCGTCTTCGACGGGCTGCGGGCGATGCCGAGCTGGCCCGTCGCGAGGTACGACGGCAGCAGGCGCGGCGTGGCGTCGCTGAAGAACCTCACCAGCGATGTCATCGGCCGGTTCTGCGGCGCGGTGCAGGAGGCCACCGGGACGGGGCCGTTCGTGCGCTACCGGGCCGATCTGGTGGTGCCGGAGCAGACCCGGCTGGAGATCGCCGTGCTCAAGGGCATCGCCGCCTACTACGTCATGGAGTCCGCCGACCGTCGCCGGCTGCAGCAGCGGCAGCGAGAGCTGCTCGCCGAGCTGGTCGCGGCGCTCGCCGATCGCGCCCCCGACGTGCTCGACCGGCCCTTCGCCGACGACTGGGCCGTCGCTGCCGACGATGCCGCCCGACGCCGGGTGGTCATCGACCAGGTCGCCTCGCTGACCGACGTCACCGCCGTCTCCTGGCATCACCGGCTGGTGGGTCGATGATCAAGTACCTCGGCTCCAAGCGGACCCTCGTCCCGGTGCTCGCCGACATGGCCGTGGCGACCGGCGCCCGCACCGCCGTGGACCTGTTCACCGGCACCACCCGCGTCGCCCAGGCCCTGAAGCGGCGCGGGCTGGAGGTCACCGCCGCCGACCTGGCGTCGTACTCGGGCGTCCTCGCCGACTGCTTCATCGCCACCGACGCCACCCAGGTCGACAGCCAGGAGCTCGACAACGAGCTCAAGCGGCTCGACGCGCTGCCACCGACGCCGGGCTACTTCACCGAGACCTTCTGCGAGCGCTCGCGCTACTTCCAGCCCAAGAACGGCGCCCGCGTCGACGCCATCAGGAGCGCCCTGCAGGAGTACGCCGGCACGCCGCTGTTCCCGATCCTGCTGACCGCCCTCATGCTGGCCGCCGACCGGGTCGACTCCACGACCGGACTGCAGATGGCCTATCTCAAGCAATGGGCACCCCGCGCACACCAGGACCTGGTGCTGCGCCGCCCGGAGCTGGTCGCCGGCCCGGGCGCGACGGTGGTCGGCGACGCCACGACCGTCGTCGACGAGCTGCCCCCGGTCGACCTGATGTACCTCGACCCGCCCTACAACCAGCACCGCTATTTCACCAACTACCACATCTGGGAGACCCTGGTCCGCTGGGACGCCCCGGAGCACTACGGCGTCGCCTGCAAGCGGGTCGACGCCCGCGCCCCCGAGACCCGCAGCGTCTTCAACGGCCGGCGCACCATGCCCGCCGCGCTCGCCTCGGTGATCTCCCGGGCCAAGGCGGAGGTGCTGATGGTCTCCTACAACGACGAGTCCTGGCTGAGCGCGGCCGAGCTCGACCGGATGCTGCGCGAGGCCGGCCACGAGGATGTCGCGATGCTCGCCTTCGACGCCAAGCGGTACGTCGGCGCGCAGATCGGCATCCACAACGGCGCCGGCGAGAAGGTCGGCCGGATCTCCCACCTGCGCAACACCGAGCTGGTCTTCGTGGCCGGCCCGCGGGACAGGGTCGCCGCAGCGGTGGCCGCCGCGCCTCGGTAGTCTCAGGGCCGTGACCGAGCCGCTCGTCTGGATCCCCTTCGACCCGGCGGAGCTGGGCGAGGTGCCGGCAGGGCTGCGGTTCGAGGTTGTAGACCCGATCCTCCACGTGCCGGACAGCGTCGCCGACGTGGCGTTCTACGTGACGCCGTACAACATGTCGCGCAAGGTCGGCGAGGTCTTCCCCCAGATGGCGAGCCTGCGGGTGGTGCAGACGCTCTCGGCGGGCGTCGACGCGATCCGCGATCTGGTGCCGCCGGGGGTCACGCTCTGCAACGGCCGCGGCATCCACGACACCTCGACCGCCGAGCTGGCCCTGACGCTGACGCTCGCCGCGCTGCGCGAGGTGCCGCGGTTCGTCAGGCAGCAGGACCGTCACGAGTGGTCGCGCTCGTTCGCCTCGTCGCTGGCCGACCGCCGGGTGCTCGTGGTGGGGTACGGCGCCATCGGTGCCGCCATCGAGGCCCGGCTGCTGCCCTTCGAGTGCGAGGTGGTGCGGGTGGCTCGCACCGCCAAGCCGGGCGTCCACGCCATCACGGAGCTGCCTGCGCTGCTGCCCACCGCGGATGTGGTGATCCTGATCGTCCCGCTCACCGAGGAGACCCGCGGCCTGGTCGACGAGGACTTCCTGGCCGCGATGAGGCAGGACGCCCTGCTCGTCAACGTCGCTCGCGGCCCCGTCGTGGTCACCGACGATCTGGTCGCCGCGCTGCGCGCCGGCCGGATCCGGGCCGCGCTCGACGTGACCGACCCCGAGCCGATCCCACCCGGCCATCCGCTCTGGGACGCGCCGGGCGTGCTGATCAGCCCGCACACCGGCGGTGCCAGCACGGCGATGTGGCCACGCGCCCGCCGGCTGGTCCGCGAGCAGCTGGCTCGGTTCGCGGCCGGTCGGCCGCTGGCCAACGTGATGACCGGCGACTACTGAGGACGCGGGCCCCTCGGCCTAGGATCGACCCGTGGCCGGACGCATCCTCGACAAGAGCATCGCCGAGGTGCGCGAGAAGGCCCGGATCGAGGACGTCATCGGGCAGTACGTCACGCTGCGCAACGCCGGCGGCGGCAACCTGAAGGGGCTGTGCCCCTTCCACGACGAGCGCTCGCCGAGCTTCAACGTCACCCCGTCGAAGCAGTTCTTCCACTGCTTCGGCTGCCAGGCCGGTGGTGACGTCATCGACTTCCTGATGCGCATCGACGGGCTGAGCTTCGGCGAGACGATCGAACGGCTGGCCGACAAGGTGGGCGTCGTACTCGAGCGGGAGGAGGGTGGCAGCGGACCTCGCGAGCGGCGTGGCCCGGGTCGCGGCAAGCTGGTCGAGGCCCACAAGCTGGCCGCCGAGTTCTACGCCGAGCAGTTGCTCGGCCCGGCCGCCGTCACGGCCCGGCAGTTCCTCGCCGAGCGCAGCTTCGACCAGGCGGTGGCCGAGCAGTTCGGCGTCGGCTTCGCACCCACCGACGGCAAGTCGCTGGCGCGGCACCTGCGCAGCCGCGGCTTCACCGAGGAAGAGCTCGCCGTCGCCGGATTGGTGCGCGCCAACGGCTGGGACGTCTTCCAGGGCCGCGCGATCTGGCCCATCCGCGAGTCGAACGGCGACATCATCGGCTTCGGCGCCCGCAAGCTCTTCGACGACGACCGCATCTCGGGGAAGTACATCAACACCTCCGAGACCCCGATCTACAAGAAGAACCAGGTGCTCTACGGCATCGACCTGGCCCGGCACGGGATGCGGACCACCGGCCAGGCGGTCGTCGTCGAGGGCTACACCGACGTGATGGCCTGCCACCTCGCCGGCGTCACCACCGCCGTCGCCAGCTGCGGCACCGCGTTCACCGCCGACCACGGCAAGGTGGTGCGGCGCTTCATGGGCGACTTCGACGGCGCCGGCGAGATCGTCTTCACCTTCGACGGCGACGCCGCCGGCCAGGCAGCGGCCATGAAGGTGTTCGCCTCCGACGCGGACTACGCCGGGCAGACCTATGTCGCCGTCGCGCCGGGCGGCCTCGACCCCTGTGACCTGCGGCTCCAGCAGGGCGACGAGGCGGTCAGGGCGCTCATCGCCGGTCGGCAGCCGCTCTACCGGTTCGTGCTCGGCAATGTCGTCGGTCGCTACGACCTCGACCGGGCCGACGGCCGCGTCGACGCGCTCCGCGAGGGTGCCCGGCTGGTCAGCTCGGTGCGCGACAGGTCGAAGGTGGGGGAGTTCGCCCGAGAGCTGGCCGGCATGGTCGGAGTGGACGTCGACACCGCGCTGGCAGAGGTACGCCGGGCCGAGGCGTCGGGCCGGCGCCCGGCGCCGGTCGCCGCGGCACCACCACCGCAGCAGGACCTGCCCGACCCGCGCGACCCGCGATTCCTGGTGGAGCGGTCGGCGCTGCGCGCGCTGCTGCAGCACCCGATGGTGATCGGCACGCTCACCGCCGGCATCACCGCCGAAGACTTCCTCCACCCCGCCCACCGAGCCGTCTGGGCGCTCATGGAGTCGGTCGGCGGCCTGGCCAGCGGAGCGGCAGACTCCCAGTGGGCCGCCAACGTGCGGGCCAAGGCCGACGACCCGCGGCTCGGCCAGCTGATCAGCGCGCTGGCGGTCGAAGTCATCCCGTCGAAGTCGCCCGAGACCCATGTGACCTGGGCCGTCGCCCGGCTCCGCGAGGCGACCCTTGGCCGCCGGATCGACGACGCCCACAGCCGGCTGCAGCGGGCCGACCCCAACGACACCGCCGCCTACTTCGAGATCGCCGGCGCGCTCTCCTCGCTCGAGCAACAGCGGCGGGCGCTGCGCGACAGGTTCCTGTCGTGAGGCGACAAAGCGAGACCGGCGAGCGGCTGCTCGCGACGGCCGTGGGAGCCGAGGGCGAGGTGGCCGGCAGCCGGGAGGCGCTGCATCTCCCCGGGCACCGGATTCCCTGGGAACAGGTCGAGACCGCCTCCTGGAGCGCGGAGGACGGCGTACTGACCGTCGTCGAGGCCGGCACCTGGGGCTCGCCCCGGCCGGTCCACCGGGTTGCCCTCGACCGCCCCGGCCGGCTGCTGGAGCTGGTCCGCGAGCGGGTCACCGCCACCGTCCTGTTACAGCGGGCATTCGCCGGCGGCCGGGTGGTGGCACGTCGAGCCCCGGCCGGCAACCGCGAGGTCGCCTGGTTCCTGCAGTACGACGACGCCGTCGATCCCGCCGATCCAGCGGTGGCCGAGGCCGCCGACGCAGCGCTGCTGGCCGCTCGTGCCGAGGTCGGCTGGTAGCCGACGACGAGGCCCGATACCGATTTCAGGTACGACGCGACCGCTTGCTAAGGTTTCCCGGCTGCCAAGCGATCCCCTGTAGCTCAACTGGCAGAGCATGCGACTGTTAATCGCAGGGTTGTTGGTTCGAGTCCAACCGGGGGAGCAAGACGAAGCCGCTGAGTCGATCTCGGCGGCTTCTGTGCGTGCATGGGGTCGTGCTCGACCTGCTGCTGCGCATCCTCGGGCTCCGTGCGCTGGCCTACGCCCCGCTCGAGATCGTGCCTGAGTGAGGCTCCCGGTAGGGTCCTGCCGGAAGGGGCGGTAGCTCAGTCGGTCAGAGCAGAGGACTCATAATCCTTGGGTCGTGGGTTCGAGCCCCACCCGCCCTACCAGAGTCGGAGTCACCAGGACTTCGAGCACTCGCGAACCGGAAAGGCCACCTGTGTCCATCGACCAGACCCTCCTCGACGACCTCGAGTGGCGCGGCCTCGTCGCGCACTCGACGGACCGCGACGCGCTCGCCGAGGCGCTCGCCGAGGGGGTCCGGTTCTATGTGGGCTTCGACCCGACCGCGCCGAGCCTGCACATGGGCAACCTGCTGCAGATCGTCACCGCCATGCGGCTGCAGCGCGCCGGCCACACGCCGTACGCGCTGGTCGGCGGCGCCACCGGCATGATCGGCGACCCACGTGACTCCGGCGAGCGCACTCTCAACGACTTCGACACCGTCAAGGAATGGGTGGAGCGAGTACGTCGCCAGATCGAGCCGTTCCTTGCGTTCGAGGGCGACGCGGGGTTCGACGGAGACAACGGAGCCACCATGGTCAACAACTACGACTGGACCGCCTCGCTCTCGACCATCGACTTCCTGCGCGACATCGGCAAACACTTCCCGGTCAACCGGATGCTCGGCCGCGACGTGGTGGCCCGCCGGCTCGAGCAGGGGATCAGCTACACCGAGTTCTCCTACATCCTGCTGCAATCGCTGGACTTCCTGAACCTCTACCGCGACCACGGCGTCACCCTGCAGTTCGGTGGCTCCGACCAGTGGGGCAATCTCACCGGCGGCGTCGAGCTGATCCGCCGGGCCGACGGCGGCAAGGCGCACGCCTTCGCCACTCCGCTGGTGACCAAGGCGGACGGCACCAAGTACGGCAAGACCGAAGGCGGTGCCCTCTGGCTCGACCCGGAGATGATGTCGCCCTACGCCTTCCATCAGTTCTGGCTCAACGTCGAGGACGAGAAGGTCGGCGAGCTGCTGCGCCTGTTCACCTTCCTCTCCCACGAGGAGATCGAGGACCTCGAGCGGCAGCACGCCGAGAAGCCGTTCCTGCGTGCCGCTCAGAAGGCGCTGGCCGACCAGGTGACGACGCTGGTCCACGGTGAGGAGGAGACCACGCAGGCGCGGGCGGCGGCGGCGGCGCTGTTCGGCGGGGGAGACCTGCACTCGCTGAGCGGTACGACGCTCGCGGCCGCGCTGCGCGAGGCGGGCTCGATCAGGGTGGCACGCGGCGAGGAGTGGCCCTCCGTGGTCGACGTGCTGGTCGCCAGCGGTCTCGCCGCCAGTCGTGGCGAGGCTCGACGGACCATCGCCGAGGGCGGCGCCTACCTCAACAACACGCGTGTGGAGGACGAGGCCACCACTGTCTCCGAGGCCGATCTCATCGCCGGCTCGTGGCTGGTGCTCAGGCGTGGGAAGAAGCGCTTCGCCGGCGTCGAGCTGGCGTGACACGCCGAGTGTGCGCTCGATTTGTGCTCCGGCGGCGGTTCACGTAGTGTTCTCCGGGTCGCCAGGGAGCGGCGGGCAGCAAGTCCGGATGAGATGACTCAGTAGGACGGGCTGCCGGCCCCGAGGCGGCCACCTCCTTTGAGCTTCACCTCCGGGTGATGTGCGCGCGCCAGACGGCGAAGGCACTCGAACCCGGACGTCGTAGCGCGCGGGGGTGGGTGGAAAAGCTTCAAAGCCCGCCGATTTGGCAGGCAAGATGCGGATCTACTAAAGTACGACAAGTCCCGCAGGGGAGAGTAGTAATGCTCAAGCCACGGTGTGCGTGTGATTTTTGAGAACTCAACAGTGTGTCAATAGTCGATGAATTAGTTTGTTGTGCCCTGTCGGTTCGCTTTTTTTTGGGTGGATTGATGGTTTTTTGGCATTGATTCTGATGTTTTTTGTCAGTGTTTTTGTGTTGGGCATCTCTTCTTTCTTGGTTGGCTTCTTTTTTGTGGGGGTTGGCTGGGTGTTTGTTTTTTATGGAGAGTTTGATCCTGGCTCAGGACGAACGCTGGCGGCGTGCTTAACACATGCAAGTCGAGCGGAAAGGCCCTTTGGGGTACTCGAGCGGCGAACGGGTGAGTAACACGTGAGTAATCTGCCCCGTACTTTGGGATAGCTTCGGGAAACCGAAATTAATACCGGATATGATCGTCTGCCGCATGGTGGGTGGTGGAAAGTTTTTTCGGTGCGGGATGTGCTCGCGGCCTATCAGCTTGTTGGTGGGGTAATGGCCTACCAAGGCTTCGACGGGTAGCCGGCCTGAGAGGGTGACCGGCCACACTGGGACTGAGACACGGCCCAGACTCCTACGGGAGGCAGCAGTGGGGAATATTGGACAATGGGCGGAAGCCTGATCCAGCAACGCCGCGTGAGGGATGACGGCCTTCGGGTTGTAAAC
>NZ_JASGDQ010000064.1:0-54899 GCF_047607185.1 Nocardioides sp.
GGTCCCGACCCGGCGGGGCTCTCCCACGAGGTCGCCCCCGGCCCACAAGGTGCGCTCACCGTGACTGACCCGAGCCCCGCGGAGCTCGAGGACTGGGTTCACGCTGTCTTCATTCCGGAGCTCACTTCGCCAGTGCGGCGCCGAGGGCGTCGACGTTCTGCTGCATCCAGCCAACGTAGTCCAAGCCGTCGGGCAATGTCTCGGTGACGGGTACGACGGGGATGCCGGCGTCCGAGGCGGCCTTCTCGACCTTCTCGGTGATCGGGCCGGAGGTCTGCTCGTTGTAGACCAGCGCGGCGACCTCCTTGTTGGTGTAGAGGTCGAGGGTCTCCTTGAGCACGGCGGCCGACACGTCGTCACCCTCCTCGATCGCCTCGCTGAACTCCTCGGGGGTCTTGTTGACCAGGCCGGCGGCCTCGGTGAGGTAGAGCGGCACCGGCTCGGTGATGCCGATGGCCTCGCCGTCGTACTTGCTCTTGAGGTCGGCCTCGGCGGAGACGACCTGGTCCACCATGGACTTGAACGTCGAGGCGTTGGCGGTGAACGTGTCGGCCTCGTCGGGCGCGAGGGTGCCGAGCTGGGCGGCGATCTCGTCGGCCACCTTCTCGGCGGTGGGCAGGTCGTACCAGACGTGCTCGTTGAGCTCGCCGTCCTCGGGGGCGGTCTTGCCGGAGATGTCGACGGCGTTGAGGACGGTCGCCGAGGAGTCGTGGGCGTCGAGCAGCTGGTCCATGAAGTCGTCGTAGCCGCCGCCGTTCTCGATGACCAGCTGGGCCTTGGTGAGGATCAGCGCGTTGGAGGCGCTGGCCTCGAAGGAGTGCGGGTCCTGGTCGGGGCTGCTGATGATCGAGGTCACCTCGACCGCGTCGCCGCCGACCTGCTCGGCGATGTCGCCCCACACGTTGGTGGAGGCCACCACGACGATCGGCTCGCCGGTGGCCGCGGTCGAGGTGGAGGTCTCGGCGCCGGTGCCGTCACTGTCGGAGCCGCAGCCGGCCAGGGCGGCCGTGGCAAGCCCGAGCGCCAGCGCGGCGAGGGAGGCTCGTGTCTTCGTCATCTGAGGTGTGTTCCTGTTCTGCTCCGCCGGGCGGGACTGGGGCTCGGCACCTTCTCGGGGTCTTCAACAGAATGATAACGGGAACGGTTCTCAAACAACGAATGGGGGCCGACTCGCTTGACATGCAGACTTTCTTATATAAGACTTCTTGCATGAATGAGGAGCCGGTCGACTATCGCCCGGTCACCGAATTCTTCGGGGCTCTCGCATCGCCAGTGCGGGCAGCCATCGTGCATCTGCTCACCGATCGACCACGCAACGTCTCGGAGCTCGGCGAGGCGCTCGGCGTCTCCCAGCCGCTGGTCTCTCAGCACCTCAGGGTGTTGCGAGAGACCGGGCTGGTGACGGCGCAGCGCACCGGCCGCAGCACCACCTACGAACTGACCGACGACCACATCGCGCACGTCTTCCTCGACGCGCTCATCCACACTCAGGAGAAGTCATGACCACCACGCACAGCGCCGCCGAGGCGCACCACCACACCCACGGCCCGGGCTGCGGCCACCTGACCGTCGTCCACGGCAACCACGTCGACTATGTCCACGACGGCCACCTGCACCACGAGCACGACGGCCACTACGACGAGTGTGACGCCTGCTCGTGTGAGCACTGCGCCGACAACTGTGCGCTGTGCGCCTGCGACGACTGCGCGTGCCCGACCTGCAACCACGGCGTCTGCGCCTGCGAGCACTGTGGCGGCGAGCCGTGCACCTCGTGCGTGTGCGCCGACTGCACCTGCGCGACCTGCGCGCACGCCGCCTGATCAGCTACGGAATCCGGCGGGCGGAGACCAGGAGGTACTCCGCCGCCGCGGTGACCCGGCCAGTGGCGTCGGCATAGCCGGCGAGATGCTCCTCGACGGCGTCCATCATCGCCTCGCCCTCCGGGCCGGCGGCCGCGATCGCCGCAATGTGGGCGGGGGAGACGCGGGCCAGCCAGTGCCGTCCCGCGGCGGCGGTGGGGAACGCCCACGGCAGCGCGCGTCGCTCGATCTCCAGGTCGAGGAAGCGCGGTCCCAGCAGCTCGCGCAGGAATGACGCCGAGCCCCAGCGGCCGGGTCGGGGGCCGGGCCCGGGATCCGGCAGGTACGCCGTCATCGCCGCCGTCATCCCGGCCATATAGCCGTCGTCGGTCCAGGCCGTGAGAACGAGCCGCCCGGCTGGGGTCAGCACCCGGGCCACCTCGGCCATGGCCGCCTCGGGATCCGGCGCGAAGATCAACCCGAAGGACGAGGTCACCAGGTCCTGGGAGGCATCCTCGAACGGCTGCTCGGCGAGCTCCGCGACCCGCCACTCGACGTCGTGACCGGCGTCGCCGGTCGCCGCCTCGCCGAGCCGCACCATCCCCGGCGCCGCGTCAGTGGCGGCCGTCCGCCAGCCGGAGTCGGCCAGCCGCAGCGCGACGCTGCCGGTCCCGGCCGCGACGTCGAGCGCGAACCGTCCCCGACCGGGGCCGGCCGCGGCGACGATCGCCGCCGCGGCCGGCTCCAGGCGCCGGGCGAGAGCCGGGTAGTCGCCCAGCTCCCAGAGGTTGCTCACGACCGCCCTCCTCGCTGCGCTCGTGGTCGGCGTGCTGCCCTCGGTTCGCTCGCAAGTTCGCTCACGACGTCGCCGTCAGCGCCGCCTTCAGCGCGCTGGCCGGCTTGAACGCCACCGTGGTGCTGGGACCGATCTCCATCGGCTCGCCCGTCTGCGGGTTGCGGCCGCTGCGGGCGGCCCGGGTCCGCGTCTCGAAGGTGCCGAAGCCGGGCAGCGACACCTTCTCGCCCTTGCCGAGCGCGTCGGCGACGGCGCTCAGCGCCGCGTCCACGGCCGCCGTCGCGGCGGCGGTGTCGAGGTCGGTCCCGGCGGCCACGGCCGCGACGAGGTCACGCTTGTTCATTCTGATCGCTCCTGAGGAGTGGTGGTGAGGAGCCCGGCCGGACGGCCGGACCCACGAGTCAGCGGCGGACGCGCAGCCATTTCGTGATCGCGCCGCCGGACGAGGGGCAGTTCGGGACCTCTCGAGGGGCAGTTCGGGACCTCTCGGCGGGGCTCAGCCCTGGCGGGCCTTGAGACGCGGGTTCTGTTTGTTGATCACGTAGAGGCGGCCGCGGCGGCGCACCACCTGCGAGCCGGGCTGGTTCTTCAGTGACCGGAGCGAGTTGCGGACCTTCATGGCGACTCCTAGTGGCTGGTGTAGGGGAGGAGGGCGAGCTCGCGGGCGTTCTTGACCGCCCGGGTGACGGCGCGCTGCTGCTGCGGCGTCAGGCCGGTGACCCGCCGCGAGCGGATCTTGCCGCGGTCGGAGATGAACTTGCGGAGCAGGTCCACGTCCTTGTAGTCGACGTGGGTGACGTCGGGCGCCAGCAGCGGCTTGCGGCGCTTGCGGAACGGCTGGACGGGCTTCTTGGGCACGATCGGGTCCTCTCAGCGTCGGCGGGACGGGTCGACATAGCCACGCTCGACGGCCCGGAGCAGCCGGCGCGGCACCTTGTAGGACTCGCCGTCGAGGGTGATCGGCACCAGGTCCTCGGCAACGGCCTTCCAGGCCGATCGCCGGTGGCGGGTGTTGCTGCGTGAGAGGCGTCGCTTGGGGACGGCCATGTGAGTCTCCTCGGGTTGGTGGGCGGGTGGGTGGGTCCAGTGATTAGTCGGCTCAGGCGACCCGGTCGATCGGGCCGAGCCAGGGCTCCAGGCCGTCCCAGGACTCGTCCCAGATCCGGCCGCGGTCGGCGAGCTCGGCGTCGGTGAGCAGGCAGCGCTCGAAGGCGTCGGTCACCTCGGCAGGGGTGTCGTCGAGGCCGATCACCACGATGCGGGTCAGCGGCGGCTCGCCCCGTCCCCAGTGCTGGGTGGTGCCGACGCTGGCCTGGCCGCCGGCGCCGTCCCAGACGCAGATGTCGTCGGGCCGGGTCGGCAGCCAGAAGCAGCCCCGTGAGCGGCGCGGGCCGCCGCCGAGGGTGCCGAGCTCGTCCTGGAAGCGGGCGGGGTGGAACGCCCGCTCGGAGCGCAGGTCCAGTCGCCAGGCGCCGGGCAGGGCCAGCGGGGGCAGCGGCTCGCGTCGTACCTCCGCGACCCAGGCCTCCACGGCCTGGTGGCGGTGTACGCCGGCCACCAGCCCGGCCGCGTCGAGCAGCGCCGGATCGGTGACGACCGGGACCCGGGGGCGGGCCAGCGCGGCGAGCAGGGCGTGCTCGTCCTCGTCCGGCTCCTCGGTGAGGCAGACCACGTCGGCGTACTCCACCATCGCGCAGGCGACCTCGGCGACGCCGCGGCGGTCGTCCTCGGAGGTCTCCAGACCGCGCTCGTCGACCAGGTCGTCACCGAGCAGGTCCTCGGCGACGTGGGCGCCGTCGAGCGCGGCGACCACGGCCGCGATCGACACGTGCGGCGCGTTGCGCGGCGCCCAGGCGAGCACCCGGCAGACCTGGACCGCCTCGGCGGCGAGCGGCAGCCCGGCCACGATGGCGCCCCAGCGCTGCTGGGCGGCCAGCCGCTCGAGGGTCGGCACGATGTCCTCACGGACGGCGCAGGCGACACAGGCGTGCGCCAGGTCGACCTCCTCCCGCTCGATCACCCCGGTCAGGTCGCTGACGATCCGGGTCAGCACCTGGCGCCCGGGGTCGATGGTGTGCCGGACGGAGACCGCGTCGGGCAGGCCGAGCTGCAGCGAGAGCGTGGTCGACCCCAGCGCGTCGTCGCTGACGCCGGTGACCAGCAGCACCGGCGTGCGCCGGCGCCCCAGTTGGCGGCTCATCGGTCGCTCCCGTAGCGCCGCCGGAACTTCTCCACGCGTCCCTCGGTGTCGACCACCCGGCCTCGGCCGGTCCAGAACGGGTGGCTGGCGCTGGAGACGTCGACGTCGACGACCGGGTAGCTCTCGCCGTCCTCCCAGGTGACCTGCTCGTGGCCGGGGGAGAGTCGCTCGACGATCGTCGAGCGGGTGAGGAAGAGGGCGCCGGCGGACCGATCACGGAAGACGACGGGGCCGTAGGCGGGGTGGATGCCGTGCTGCATCGGTGGGCTCCTCGCGGATGGCTGGTGTAGGATGTAGATAACGATTCTCATTCTATACACAAGGAAGCCATGTCTCGCATCTGCCAGGTCACCGGGACCACGCCGTCCTTCGGCAACTCGGTGTCCCACTCGCACCGGCGCACCAAGCGCCGCTTCGACGTCAACGTCCAGTCCAAGCGCTACTGGGTGCCCTCGCTGGGTCGCCACGTCACCCTGACGGTGAGCGCCCGAGGCATCAAGACCATCGACCGTCGCGGCATCGAGGCGGTCGTCGCGGACCTGCTCGGCCGAGGGGTCAGGCTCTGATGGCCAAGCGAGGCAACGAGCTGCGTCCGATCGTGAAGCTGCGCTCCACCGCCGGGACCGGGTTCACCTATGTCACCCGCAAGAACCGTCGCAACGACCCCGACCGGCTCCGGCTGCGCAAGTACGACCCCGTCGTACGCCGCCACGTCGAGTTCCGGGAGGAGCGCTGATGGCCAAGAAGAGCAAGATCGTCGCCAACGAGCGCCGCAAGGCCATGGTCGAGCGCTACCGCGAGCGTCGCGAGGTGCTGCGGGCCGCCGGCAAGGACGCCGGGCTGTCGCTGGAGGAGCGGATGGCCGCCGCCCGGGCGCTGTCGCGGTTGCCGCGCGACTCCGCGCCGGCACGGGTGCGCAACCGGGACCAGGTCGACGGCCGTCCCCGGGGCTATGTCGGCAAGGTCGGGCTGTCGCGGATCAGCTTCCGGGGCGCCGCCCACCGGGGCGAGCTGCCGGGGATCACCAAGTCCAGCTGGTAGCCGCGGCGGCCGGCTCCGTCACGCCAGATCGGCCGGGTGGCCACACCCCGTCTAGACTTGGTCGCCATGTCAGGGGAGTCGGTGTTCTCGCGCCTCGAGCCGCACTTGGGGCGGGTCTCGAAGCCGATCCAGTACGTCGGGGGAGAGCTCAACTCGACCGTCAAGGACTGGGACTCGGCGGACGTGCGGTGGGCGCTGATGTACCCCGACGCCTACGAGGTCGGCCTGCCCAACCAGGGCGTCGCGATCCTCTACGAGATCCTCAACGAGCGCGACGGCCTGCTCGCCGAGCGCACCTACTCGGTGTGGCCCGACCTCGAGGCGATCATGCGCGAGGAGGGCATCCCGCAGTTCACCGTGGACGGCCACCGCCCGGTGCGCGACTTCGACGTCTTCGGCGTCTCCTTCTCCACCGAGCTCGGCTACACCAACCTGCTCAACGCCCTCGACCTGGCCGGCATCCCGCTGCACACCGAGGACCGCGGCGAGGAGGACCCGATCGTGGTCGCCGGCGGCCACGCCGCCTTCAACCCCGAGCCGATCGCCGACTTCGTCGACGCCGCCGTGCTCGGCGACGGCGAGGAGGTGGTGCTCGCCATCTCCGAGGTGGTCCGCGAGTGGAAGGCCGAGGGTCGCCCCGCCGGCGCCATGGCGAGCGGCCGGGACGAGCTGCTGCGCCGGCTAGCGGTGAGCGGCGGCGTCTACGTGCCGCGCTTCTACGACGTCGGCTACGGCCCCGACGGTGCCGTCGAGGCGGTGGTGCCCAACCTCCCCGACATCCCATGGCGGGTGCGCAAGCACACCCTGATGGACCTCGACGCCTGGCCCTACCCCGCCAAGCCGCTGGTGCCGCTCGCCGAGACCGTGCACGAGCGATTCTCGGTGGAGATCTTCCGCGGGTGCACCCGCGGCTGCCGGTTCTGCCAGGCCGGCATGATCACCCGCCCGGTGCGCGAGCGCTCCATCAACACCATCGGCGACATGGTCGAGAACGGCATCCGCAAGTCGGGCTTCGAGGAGGTCGGCCTGCTCTCGCTCTCCAGTGCCGACCACACCGAGATCGGCGACCTCGCCAGCGGCCTCGCCGACCGCTACGAGGGCAGCAACGTCTCGCTCTCGCTGCCCTCGACCCGGGTGGACGCCTTCAACATCTCACTGGCCAACGAGTTCTCCCGCAACGGCCGCCGCTCCGGCCTCACCTTCGCCCCCGAGGGCGGCTCGGAGCGGATGCGCAAGGTCATCAACAAGATGGTGACCGAGGAGGACCTGATCCGCACCGTCGCCGCCGCCTACTCCCACGGCTGGCGGCAGGTGAAGCTCTACTTCATGTGCGGGCTGCCCACCGAGACCGACGACGACGTGCTGCAGATCGCCGAGCTGGCCAAGAAGGTCATCGCCAAGGGCCGCGAGGTCACCGGCCACAACGACATCCGCTGCACCGTCTCGATCGGCGGCTTCGTGCCCAAGCCGCACACGCCCTTCCAGTGGGCCGCCCAACTGGACCACGAGACCACCGACGAGCGGCTCAAGAGGCTGCGCGACGTGGTCCGCGCCGACAAGCGGTTCGGTCGCGCCATCGGCTTCCGCTACCACGACGGCAAGCCGGGCATCATCGAGGGGCTGCTGTCCCGCGGCGACCGCCGGGTCGGCGCGGTCATCGAGCAGGTCTGGCGCGAGGGCGGCCGGTTCGACGGCTGGAGCGAGCACTTCTCCTACGACCGCTGGGTCGCCGCTGCCGACAAGGCGCTGGCCGGCACCGGCGTCGACCTCGCCTGGTACACCACCCGCGAGCGCGGCTACGACGAGGTGCTGCCCTGGGACCATCTGGACTCCGGCCTCGACAAGGACTGGCTGTGGGGCGACTGGGAAGACGCCCTGGCCGCAGCTGAGGGCCAGGACATCGAGATCGAGGACTGCCGTTGGACGCCCTGCTACGACTGCGGCGTGTGCCCGGAGATGGGCACCGAGATCCAGATCGGACCCACCGGGCAGAGACTCCTCCCGCTCAGCGTCGTCTGAGTCAGGCCGAGAACGCGTTCGCGTGTAACGGTCTCGCGTCGCCCGAGTAAAAACTGCGAGCTCGGTCTTATCCCAAACGCATACAACGTATACGTTGAGTACATGGAAGACTTTGGATGCTGGACTCAGGTTTGCCGGGTACGAGGAGTGGTGCGTGAACGCCGTCGAAGCGACCTATCGATCCCTGCGGCAGATGATCGTGGACGGCGCGTTCCTGCCGGGTCAGCGGCTGAAGGAACCGGATCTGGTCATCGAGCTGGGCGTGAGCCGTACGCCGCTTCGGGAAGCGCTGCGGGCCTTGGGGTCGGACGGTCTGGTGACCTTGTCGGGTCGCGGGGCGACGGTGTGGCTGCCGTCGTTGGAGGAGGTGCGGGACCTCTACGCCTATCGAGCGGTGTTGGAGGGGTTCACCGCGGAGCAAGCCGCCCAGCGCCATGCGGCGGGGGAGCTGGCGCCCTCACAGCTTCGCCGGCTTCACGAGCTCATGGACGCCGTGGAGTCGACGGACGGCTCGAGCCGGGTGAGCGCGAATGTCGCCTTCCACACGCACATCGCCGAGCTGTCGGGCAATCGGAACGCTCAGCACTCGCTGTCCCGGGTGTGGGCGCAGATCTCCGTTGTCAGCAGCCAGAACTTCCAGGCACCGAGTTGGCCCTCGGCGGCCTTCGAGGCGCATCGGCAGATCGTCGTCGCGATCGAGGAGGGCGAGCCGGACGTCGCGGCGCGGCTCGGACGGGAGCACGTCGAGCAGGCCGCCTCGGTCTACGGTCACGCCGGCTGCTGACGCTCTCGGCCGAGGTCCGTGCGACCTCGGTGGCGGGGTGGGCCCGATGAGCGCGCTGTGGGCCGTCCCGCGAGCGTCACTCGCTGTCGTGGGGAGCGATGACCGGTTCCCGGTGCGACGGATCTACTGCGTCGGTCGCAACTATGTCGACCACATCCGCGAGATGAAGGAGGGCGACGAGCGCGATCTGCCGTTCTTCTTCCAGAAGCCCACCGATGCCCTGGTGGAGTCGGGCGGGACCGTGCCCTATCCGCCGGAGACCTCGGACCTCCAGTACGAGGGCGAGCTCGTGGTCGCGATCGGCGCGCCGGGAGAGAGCCTGCCGCTGGACCAGGCCACCGAGATCGTCTTCGGGTACGCCGCGGGCATCGACCTGACCCGCCGGGACCTGCAGCGAGACGCCGTACGTGCCAGCCGGCCCTGGGAGATGGGCAAGTCCTTCGACCACAGCGCCCCGTGTGGGCCGATCACCCCCGCAGAGGACGTCCCCGACATCGCCACAGGAGAGCTGCAGCTGCTCCTCAACGGCGAGCGCAGGCAGGCCACCAACTTCAGCCTGATGATCTGGAAGGTCCCCGAGATCATCTACCACCTGTCCCGGCAGTACCGCCTCGAGCCGGGCGACCTGATCTACACCGGCACCCCCGCCGGCGTGGGGCCGACCATCGCCGGCGACTCCGTCGCCGTCTCCATCTCGGGTCTCGCACCCGTGGAGGTGACCATCCGATGACCGCACTGGAGCGCTCTCCCCAGCTGACCCCCGCCGACCGGATCGCCTACGACCCCATCAGCAAGCGACCGCCACTGGCGCTGCCCGACGGCAAGAAGGTCGCGATCTGGGTGATCGTCAACGTCGAGGAGTGGTCGATCCACGAGACCATGCCCCGCACCGTGCTCACGCCCCCGGCGGGTGGCCAGCCCGTGCCGGACATCCCGAACTGGGCCTGGCACGAGTACGGCAACCGGGTCGGGTTCTGGCGTCTGCTGGAGATCCTGGACTCACTCTCGATCAAGGCGGTGCTCGCGATCAACGGCCAGGCCGTCGATGCCTATCCCGACATCGCCGAGGCGGCCATCGAACGTGGCTGGGAGTTCATCGGCCACGGTCTGACGCAGAAGAACATGCAGAAGGTCGCCAACGAGACCGACGACATCGCCAAGACCACGGCGACGATCGCGGCCGCCACCGGCCGCGCCCCCCGTGGCTGGCTCGGGCCCGGCCTCACCGAGACCTGGGAGACGCCTGACCTCCTGGTCGAGGCGGGCTACGAGTACGTCTGTGACTGGGTGCTCGACGACCAGCCGGTCCTCCTCGGCACCCGCGACGGCGGCTCGATCGTCTCGGTGCCCTACACCCAGGAGTGCAACGACGTGGCCATGATGCTGATCCAGCATCACCCGGCGAGCGAGTACGAGCGACGCGCGATCGACCAGTTCGACCAGCTTCTCGCCGACGCCGAGTCAGGCGGGTCGGCCCGGGTGATGGCTCTCGTGCTCCATCCCTACATCATGGGAGCACCGCACCGTGCCAAGTACGTCAAGGGCGCACTCGGCTACCTCGCCGCGGCGCAGGACGCGGTCTTCATGACCGGCGAGGAGATCCTCGACTGGTACGCCGAGGCCGGCCAGTGAGCTCGCCGGTTCTGGGGCTGCTGATCCCCTCCACCAACACCACCGCCGAGCCGGAGTACCACCGGCTGGCCCCGGCCTCGGTGCGGGTGCAGACCGGCCGAATGCTGGTGCGGGACGCCACGATCAGCGACGACGCCTCCTATCTCAACCTCACCCGTCAGATGTACGACGAGGCCGAGCCCGCCGCGCGGATCCTCGCCACCGCCGAGCCCGAGCACGTCTCCTACGGGATGGCGGCGACGAGCTTCATGGGTGGCCCGCCGGCCGACGAGGCCCTGCGCGAGCGACTCCAGGAGCTCTGCGGCTGCGCCGTCACGAGTGCGCCGCAGGCGTTCCTGGCGGCCTTCGCCGAACTGGGCATCGACACGATCGCCGTGCTCAGCCCGTTCCAGCCGGCGGTCGAGGCCGAGGTGGTCGGCTACTTCACGGGCTGCGGCATCGAGGTGGCCGTGATCGACAGCTTCCGGCCACCGAGGACCACCGAGATCGCCCGCGTCGGCGAGGCGCGGATCGAGGCGGCGCTGCGAGCCGCCGACCGTCCGAAGGTGCAGGCCATCGTCCAGCTCGGCACCAACCTGCCGGCCTCGCGCTTCGCGGCCTTCGCCCTCGCCGAGCTCGGCAAGCCGTTCCTGCATGTCAACACCGTCATGCTGTGGCACTCGCTCCGCAGCCTCCACGGCGTCGACGCGGACGCTCCCACCATCGACCTGCCTGCCACGGCCGACCCTCCCGAACCGACCGACACTCCCAAGGACCAGTCATGAACCCCCAACGAGACCGAGTGGTGATCGTCGGCGGCGGCATCGCCGGCCTGACTCTCGCCCTCCAACTGCACGCGCGAGACATCCCCTGTCGGGTCTACGAGGCGGCAGCCGAGTTCCGCCCGCTCGGGGTGGGCATCTCGCTCCTGCCGCACGGCACGAAGGCGTTGACGGAGCTCGGACTGCTGGACCGGCTCAAGGAGCGCGCGATCGTCTTTCGCGAGTCCTACTTCTTCACCTCCCGCGGTCAGCTGGTCCACCGCGACCCGGCGACCTCCGAGTTCCCCCAGTTCCTCATCCACCGGGCCGAGCTGCACGCGATCCTCTACGACGCGGTCGTCGAGCGCCTGGGCGCCGACGCGGTCGTCCTCGGGCAGACCTGCACCGGGGTCGTCGAGGAGGCAGACGGCGCCACCGCGACCTTCATCGACACCGTCGGCAGGGGGGAGTCGGAGCCGCAGTCGGGAAGCGCCGTCATCGCCTGCGACGGGATCCACTCGAGGATCCGGGCGCAGTTCTACCCCGAGCAGGGGCCGCCGGTCTTCTCGGGCGTCAACATGTGGCGAGGGACCACCATCCACCGGCCGATCCTCTCCGGAGGATGCCACATCCGGGTCGGCACCGTGGAGCACGGCAAGATGGTGATCTACCCGATCCTCGACAACGTCGACGCCCAGGGCAACCAACTCGTCAACTGGGTGGCCGAGATCCGCCAGGAGGACGCCGGACCGGGCGACTGGAACGTCCCCGGCAAGGTCGAGGACTTCATCGGCGCCTTCCAGGACTGGACCTTCGACTGGCTCGACGTGCCCGCGCTGATCCGCGACGCCACCATGATCCTGGAGTACCCGATGTCGGATCGGGATCCGGTGGATCGCTGGGCCTTCGGCCATGTCGCCCTCGTCGGCGACGCGGCCCACCCGATGATCCCGCGGGGCAGCAACGGGGCGATGCAGGCGATCCTCGACACCGTCGTACTCGCCGACGCGCTCGCCGCGGACGCCGACGTCGTGGCCGCCCTGGCTCGCTACGAGGAGGTGCGCAAGGACGCGGTCAACGCCGTCGTCGTCAAGAACCGCACCACACCGCCCGACCATCTCATCGAGGTGGTGGAGGCCCGCACCGGCGGTGGCGTGTTCGACGACATCGACGACGTCATCTCGGCTGCGGAGATCGACGCCATCCTGAACAGCTACAAGTCGGTGGCCGGCTACCACCGCAGCGCACTTGCCGGAGGACAGACCGAGAAGGAGCAGGCCTCATGACCGCGGCCATCTCCGTGCGGCACCTGGGCAAGGTCTACCAGACCAAGAGCGGCCTCGTGGAGGCGGTCAAGGACGTCACCTTCGAGGTCCAGCGCGGTGAGTTCGTCTCGCTCGTCGGCCCGAGCGGCTGCGGCAAGTCGACCATCCTGCACATCGTCGCGGGCCTGCTCGACCACACCAGCGGCTCCGTCGAGGTCGTCGGCGTACCGGCGCGGGCCGGGCGCCGTGACGTCGGCATCATGCTGCAGCGACCGGTCCTGATGCCCTGGCGCTCCGTGATCGACAACATCATGCTCCCGGCCGAGCTCTTCAAGCTCGACCGCAAGGCGGCTCGGGCGCGAGCCGAGGAGCTGCTGGAGCTCGTCGGCCTGGAGGCGTTCGCCCACAAGCATGTCTGGGAGCTCTCGGGAGGAATGCAGCAGCGGGCATCTCTTGCCCGGGTCCTGGTGGCCGAGCCCGAGATCCTCTTGATGGACGAGCCGTTCTCGGCACTCGACGAGTTCACGCGTGAGCGACTCAATGCCGAGCTGGCACGCCTGCACGAGAGCCTCGGCCGCTCGTCCCTCTACGTCACTCACCACATCGCCGAGGCGGTCTTCCTCTCCGATCGGGTGGTGGTCCTCAGGCCACGGCCGGGCGAGATCGTCGAGATCGTCGAGGTCTCGATCCCACGACCCCGCCGGATCGAGTCGATCACGTCGCACGAGTCGACGGAGCTTGCTGCCGGCATCCGCAACCTCCTCGGCTTCCGCGACCAGGAAGCGAGCGCACGATGACCTCGAATGCCATCAAGACCCCACCGACGGCGCCGGCGGGGCTGCGCCGACTGACCTCCAGCCCGCTCGCCGCCAGCGTGGGCTGGCCGAGCCTGGCGGTCGTCGTCTTCCTGCTCGTCTGGGAGGGCGCCTCCCGCGGCGACCTCGTCGACGAGACCACCGTCCCGCCGGCCTCGGAGGTCGCGAGGGCGATGTGGGACCTGGGCAGGCAGTCCTACTTCTGGACGGCGACTCGCATCACCGTCCAGGAGACTCTCGTCGGCTTTGTCGGCGGCGTCGTCGCGGCGTGGATCCTCGGCACCCTCATCGGCGTCTCGACCCGATTCCGGCTGGCGTTCTATCCCTTGATCGTCGCCTTCCAGATCATGCCGCGCATCGCTCTCGCGCCGCTCTTCCTGACCTGGTTCGGCTTCGGCATCACCTCCAAGATCGTGATGGCGGGAACCATCTGCTTCTTCCCCGTGCTGATCGGAGTCATCGTCGGCATGAACACCGTCGACGCCGACGCGAAGACCCTGATGCGGTCCCTGGGCGCCTCGCGATGGGAGACCTATCGCAAGCTCTCCCTGCCCTCCTCCCTTCCGGTGATCTTCGCGGGGATCAAGACCGCCATGACGCTCGCGCTCATCGGCGCCGTCGTCGGGGAGTTCGTCGGGGCCTCCGAGGGCATGGGCGTCCTGGTCGAGACCTTCAACCAGCAGCTCCAGGTGGCCGAGGGATTCGCCGTCATCCTGGCGCTCTCGGCCGTCGGCCTCGTGCTCTACGCGATCACCGAGCTTGCCGAGCGCAAGCTCATCTTCTGGGCCGGCCACTAGTGGTCGTCTCTTCCGGAGACGACCACTAGCGCCAGACCCTCCCTCTCGGACCAGTTTCGAGCTGCAACGACGCGGCTCAGGTGCAAGCGCTCATCACCTCGGTGGGCATGTCCGCACCGGCCACCCCTCTATCGAGCTCGTTAGGACGAACACGATGGCAATTGCAACAAGCAGGCTCGCGGCGGCCGTACTCGCCGTCATCTCCACGGCATCGCTCGCGGCGTGCGGCGGCAGCTCCGACTCCTCGGGCGGGGACGGCGCCGGCGGCAGCGTATCGGTGATGTTCCCCTTCCCCGACTCCATCATCTGGACCGGCTACGAGGTCGCCCGGTCCTCGATCTATCCCGAGCTGGGTCTCGAGCCCAAGACGGTCGCCGGCGACGGCAACTCCTCGACCATCCAGCAGCTCGCCGCCGGGAAGGTGCCCTTCGCCGTCTCCGGCGCGGCCGAGCTGATCGAGGCCGCGGCCCAGGGCCGGGACCTGGTCGGCATCGCCAACCTCAACGCCGATCTGTTCAGCATCCGTGCGGTCGCCGGTTCGAACGTCACCTCGGTCGAGGACCTGAAGGGAAAGAACCTCGGCGTCCCGTCGATGAGCGACGGCGTCATCCCGCTGGTGAAGGCGGCGCTGGCCGCCGCCGGACTGACGCCGAACGAGGACGTCTCCCTCGTCGTCGTCGGCGATGCGGGCCCGGCGGTCGCCCAGGCGCTCGAGAGCGGGAAGATCGACGCACTCGCGGGCGCCATCCCCGACGTAGCCGCGATGGCGGCCTCGGGCGTCGAGCTCACGCCGATCCTGTCCGACGAGTTCACCGGCATCCCGTCCAACGAGATCGTCGTGACGCGCGAGACCCTCGAGGACCCCGAGGCGCTCGAGCAGGCGATCGACTTCGCCGCCGGCTGGTTCGCCGGCGTCCTCGCCGCCCAGAGCGACCCCACCGGCTCGCTGGCGGGGATCTGCAAACTCGTCCCGTCGAACTGCGAGGACATGTCGACCGCCACGAGCCTCTTCGATGCGGCCGTGGGCATCCAGGCCGGTCCTGCCGCCGCGGCGGGAGAGCATGACCTCGCCAAGTTCGAGACCGTTCGCGACACCATCCTGGGCGAGAGCCTGACCGACGCCGACTCCGTCGACCTCTCGAAGGTCTTCACCAACGACTACGTCTCGCAGATCAAGGAGGCGATGGCGAAGGGATCCGCGTCCTGAGCCGGGGCGCCGTACCCTCTCCTCGTGGTCCGTCAGCAGCCTGAGCAGCAAGCACCGCCGGTCCAGCGGCTCCGGATCCGCTACGCCAAGCGCGGCCGGCTCCGGTTCACCTCGCACCGCGACTTCTCCCGAGCCTTCGAGCGCGCCGTCGCCCGGGCCCGGGTGCCGATGGCCTACTCCAGCGGCTTCAACCCGCACCCGCGCATCTCCTACGCCGGCGCGGCACCGACGGGCGCGGCCAGCGAGGCGGAGTACGTCGAGATCGCGCTCGCCCGGGTCGTCGAGCCCGAGTCGGTGCGGGTCGCCCTGGTCGAGGCGCTGCCGCCCGGGCTCGACGTGCTGGCGGTGGTGGAGTCGGCCGGTGGCTCGCTCGCCGACCTGCTGCAGGCGTCGTCGTGGCTGATCGACCTGCCGCTGGACCTCGCGACCGTCGAGCAGGCGGTCGCGAGGTTCCTCGCCGCGCCCGAGGTGCTGGTCGAGCGGATGACCAAGAAGGGGCTGCGCGGCTTCGACGCGCGCGGCGCCGTGGTCTCGCTCAGGACGAGCGCCACCGAGTCCGGCAGCCGGCTCGAGCTGCTGCTGCGCCACGGCGTGCCGGCGGTCCGGCCCGACGACGTCGTGACCGGCCTGGGCCTCTCGCTCGGCACTGCCCTGCCGCTCTACACCCGGCTCGCCCAGGGCCCCTTCGACGAGGCCTCCGGCACGATCGGCGACCCGCTGGGGTAGCGCGCGGAGTCGGGCTCTGGCGACGTGATGTGCGATACTCGCCGTGGTCGACTTCGGGCAACGGTCCCAGATCGCGTGCCGGAGAAGACCCGACGACTCATCCGTCGGCTCGTGCCCACCACCCTCGGGAGGCGATCCGACACGGTGACGGCGCGAATCGTCGCCCGACGCGACGCGGCCCGGCAGGTTGGTGACAGCGACCCGCCACCAGGGCAGGCGACCGCGGCAGGCGAACGGAGCGCACCGCTGCCGCCGCGTAGGCGGGACGGGTCGCCGCCCTGACAAGCTTTTACGCCACCGGCCCCGGTCGGACGGCGTCGGACCTGCCCGGCCGCACCACGCGGTGGGCATAGGAGCAGCACATGGCTGACGACGTCACCGTCGACACCCCGATCACCACCACGACCCGCGTCCGGGTCTCCCAGCTCGCCAAGAGCTACGGCATCAAGAGCGCCGACGCGCTGGCCCGGCTGAGCGCCCTCGGCATCACCGCCAAGACCGCCTCGTCCAGCATCGACCAGGCCGCCGTCCAGGCGTTCGAGGACGCCTACGGCGCCGAGCTGCGACCCGCCGAGTCGGCAGAAGTGTCCACTCCAGAACCTGCCGAGTCGGCAGAAGTGCTGGCCTTTGAGGTGCCGGACGCCGAGGTGTCACCCGCCGAGGCGCCGGCGAAGAAGGCCCCCGCGAAGCGGTCCCGCCGCAAGAAGCCGGCCGCGGCTGCTGAGGCTGCTGAGACCGCCGAAGCCGCCGGCGACGAGAGCGGCGAGCAGGCCGCCCCCGCCGCGCCGCCGGTGCTGTTCCAGGCACCCGACCCCAAGCCGGCCCGCCGCCGCGCCCGCAAGGCAGCGGCGCCCGCCGAGCCGGCCGAGGCCACCGAGTCTGCCGAGGCCACCGAGTCCACCGGGGAGGAGCCGACCGAGGACGCCACCGCTGCCGAGGAGCAGGCGCCCGCCACCGAGGAGACCGGCTCGACCGAGGCCACCGGGACTGCCGAGTCCAGTGACGAGGGCGAGGAGGAGAGCGAGGACGACACCACGCCCGCCCGCCGTCGTCGCCGCCGGGGCGGTCGTCGCCGCCGCAAGCCGGCCGGCACCGCCGACGCCGGCGAGGAGGCCGGCGAGGAGCAGGCCGAGACCGACGACGACGAGTCGGCGACCGCCGAGGAGAGCGAGGCCGAGGGCACCGCCGACGGCGGCTCCTCACGTCGCCGTCGGCGCCGTCGTCGCTCCGGCGAGGGATCGGGCGAGTCCGAGGACGACCCGGAGAACACCGTCGTCCGGGTCCGCGAGTCGCGACCTCTCGAACAGCAGATCACCGCCGTATCGGGCTCGACCCGGCTCGAGGCCAAGAAGCAGCGCCGCCGCGAGGGCCGCGAGGCCGGTCGCCGCCGCGCCCCGATCGTCAGCGAGGCGGAGTTCCTGGCCCGCCGCGAGTCCGTCGAGCGGATCATGGTCGTGCGCCAGCGCGGCGACCTGACCCAGATCGGCGTGCTGGAGGACAAGGTCCTCGTCGAGCACTACGTCGCCCGCGAGTCGCAGACCTCGCTGATCGGCAATATCTACCTCGGCCGCGTCCAGAACGTGCTGCCCAGCATGGAGGCCGCCTTCATCGACATCGGCAAGGGCCGTAACGCGGTCCTCTACGCCGGCGAGGTCAACTGGGCCGCGCTGGGCCACAAGGACGGCCAGCCCCGCAAGATCGAGTCGGTGCTGAGCAGCGGCCAGACCGTCCTGGTCCAGGTCACCAAGGACCCGATCGGGCACAAGGGCGCCCGACTCACCTCGCAGATCAGCCTGGCCGGCCGATTCCTGGTCTACGTCCCCGACGGCACCACCTCCGGCATCTCCCGCAAGCTGCCCGACACCGAGCGCAACCGGCTCAAGACGCTGCTGAAGGAGATCGTCCCCGACACCGCCGGCGTCATCGTCCGGACGGCGGCCGAGGGCGCCTCCGAGGACGAGCTGACCCGCGACGTCGAGCGACTCAAGGCCCGCTGGGAGGACATCGAGGCCAAGAGCAGGGGCAACGCCCCGCAGCTCCTCTACGGCGAGCCGGACCTCACCCTCAAGGTGGTCCGTGACCTGTTCACCGAGGACTTCGCCAAGCTCGTCGTGCAGGGCGAGGACGCCTGGGACACCGTCAAGGGGTACGTCGACCACGTCGCCCCCGACCTCGCCGACCGGCTCGAGAAGCACGAGAGCGACCCCGGCAAGGCCGACCTGTTCGCCGTCTACCGGGTCGACGAGCAGATCGCCAAGGGCCTGGACCGCAAGGTCTGGCTGCCCTCGGGCGGCTCGCTGATCATCGACCGCACCGAGGCGATGACCGTCGTCGACGTCAACACCGGCAAGTTCACCGGCTCCGGGGGCAACCTCGAGGAGACCGTCACGAAGAACAACCTGGAGGCGGCCGAGGAGATCGTCCGCCAGCTCCGGCTGCGCGACATCGGCGGCATCATCGTCGTCGACTTCATCGACATGGTGCTGGAGTCCAACCGCGACCTGGTGCTGCGCCGGCTGGTCGAGTGCCTGGGCCGGGACCGGACCCGTCACCAGGTCGCCGAGGTCACCTCGCTCGGCCTGGTGCAGATGACCCGCAAGCGGATCGGCACCGGCCTGCTGGAGGCCTTCTCCGAGACCTGCACCCACTGTCAGGGCCGCGGCCTGATCGTCCACGACCACCCGGTCGCATCCGGCGGCTCCGGCGTCGCCCCCGACGAGCCGCGCGGCCGGCGCCGCCGCGGCGGCCGGGGCAAGAGCGCCGCCGCCGAGGAGACGACCGAGGCCAAGCCGCTGGTCCCCACGCCCAAGGACATCGCGGCGCTGCCGCGCCACGAGCCGGGCGAGGAGGTCCTCCTCACCGACGAGACGACGACCGAGCCCGACGACGACGTGGCCGACGAGCTGGCGGACGAGCTGGCCGACGAACTGGCGGAGGGCCTGGTGGCGGAGGTCGCGGAGAGCCTGGTCGAGGCGCTCGCGACGACGTCCGCCGACGAGCCGCTGGACCCGATCGAGGCCCCCGAGCCGGAGGCTGTCACCGAGCCCGAGCCCGAGCCCGAGGTCGTCAGCGCGGAGGAGCCGGCCGCGCCGACGGTGGTGACCCGCAGCCGGGGCCGCCGCGGCGCCAGCCGGTCGGTGATCTCGACCGGTGAGCCTGCCGTCGTCGAGATCGTCGCCGAGCCGGCGGCGGTCGCCGTCGACGCGGTCGAGCCGCCCAAGGTCGTCACCCGCGCCCGCCGCGGCGCCAGCCGCGAGGTCGTCCACGCCGGCGGGGCCGCCGTACTCGATGCCGAGCAGTCGACGACGCCCGACGGCGTCGAGTCGGGCGAGGAGGCCCATCTCGAGCACGTCCCGATCAAGAAGAAGCGCCGCTAGAAGCGCCGCTAGCGGCCCGAACGGGTCACCGCCGTTTTGTCGGGACCGGCGGCGATCCGTAGTATTGACCCTCGGTGTGCTCGACCGCGCACCACTCGCGCGCATCCCACACCGATCCCCGGTGCCGCGGCATGTCGCGACACAAGACTTTTGACGCAGTTCGGACGAAGGAGACCGCGGTGTACGCGATCGTGAAGGCTGGCAGCAAGCAGCAGAAGGTTGCCGTCGGCGACGTCATCGCCATCGACAAGATCGACGGCGAGGACGGCACCTCGGTCAGCCTGCCCGTCGTGCTGCTCGTCGACGGCGAGAAGGTCACCGCGACCGGTCTGGACAAGGCCTCCGTCGCCGCCGAGATCGTCGGCGCCAGCAAGGGCCCGAAGATCGTCATCCAGAAGTACAAGAACAAGACCGGCTACAAGAAGCGCCAGGGTCACCGCCAGAAGTACACCCAGGTCAAGGTCACCGCGATCAACGCGTGACCCACTTAAAGACGACACACGAGCAAGGACTGAAGAGATGGCACACAAGAAGGGCGCGGCGTCCTCGAAGAACGGCCGCGACTCCAACGCCCAGCGCCTCGGTGTGAAGCGCTTCGGCGGTCAGGTCGTCAACGCCGGCGAGATCCTGGTCCGCCAGCGCGGCACCAAGTTCCACCCCGGCGACAACGTCGGCCGTGGCAACGACGACACCCTCTTCGCGCTCTCGGCCGGTGCCGTGGAGTTCGGCACCAAGCGTGGCCGTCGGGTCGTCAACATCGTCCCGGCCGCGGAGTGACGCTCCGCGACTGAGGTCTACTGAGAAGGGCGTCCCAGATCCGGGGCGCCCTTCGCGCATTTCCCCGACTACCGAGAGAAGCCACCCATGGCAGTGCCCACCTTCGTCGACCGCGTCAGGCTTCACGTGAGCGCCGGCCGCGGCGGGCACGGCGTCGCCTCGGTGCACCGCGAGAAGTTCAAGCCGCTGGGCGGCCCCGACGGCGGCAACGGCGGCCCGGGCGGCTCGGTGATCCTGCGGGTCGACCCCGACGTCACCACCCTGATCGACTACCACCACAGCCCCAAGCGCAAGGCCACCAACGGCGGCCAGGGGGCCGGCGGCCACCGCAACGGCGCCCACGGCGAGGACCTGGTGCTGCCGGTCCCCGACGGCACCGTCGTCACCGACGCCCAGGGCAACGTGCTCGCCGACCTGGTCGGCCCGGGCACCGAGCTCGTCATCGCCGAGGGCGGCCGCGGCGGCCTCGGCAACGCCGCACTGGCCAGCGCCAAGCGCAAGGCGCCCGGCTTCGCGCTGCTGGGCGAGCCCGGCGAGGAGCGCGAGATCGGCCTAGAGCTCAAGGTCGTCGCCGACGTCGGACTGGTCGGCTTCCCCAGCGCCGGCAAGTCCTCGCTGATCGCCGCGATCAGCCGAGCCCGGCCCAAGATCGCCGACTACCCCTTCACCACGCTGGTGCCCAACCTCGGCGTCGTACGCGCCGGGGACGTCACCTTCACCGTCGCCGACGTCCCCGGCCTCATCGAGGGGGCCGCCGAGGGCCGCGGCCTGGGACACGAGTTCCTGCGCCACATCGAGCGCTGCGCCGCGCTGGTACACGTCCTCGACAGCGCCTCCGTCGAGCCGGGCCGCAACCCCGTCGACGACCTCGAGATCATCGAAGCGGAGCTGGCGCGGTACGGCGGCCTGGAGGATCGGCCCCGGCTGGTCGCGCTCAACAAGATCGACGTGCCCGACGGCCGCGACATCGCCGAGATGACGATCGACGACCTCCGGGCTCGTGGCTACCGGGTCTTCCCGATCTCCGCGGTCTCCGGGGAGGGCACCCGCGAGCTGATCTTCGCAATGGCCGCGCTGGTCACCGCGGCCCGGGTCGAGCGCCCCGCCGTCGAGTCGAAGCGGATCGTGCTGCGGCCGAGCGCCGTCGGTGCCGTCGGCGCCGAGTTCGAGATCACCCAGACCCAGGACGGCTACGTCGTGCGCGGCGACAAGCCCGAGCGCTGGGTGCGGCAGACCGACTTCGGCAACGAGGAGGCCGTCGGCTACCTCGCCGACCGGCTCAACCGGCTCGGCATCGAGGACCGGCTGGTCCAGCTGGGCGCCGAGGAGGGCGACGCCGTCATCATCGGACCGGCCGACAATGCGGTCGTCTTCGACTTCCGGCCCTCGATCCAGGCCGGTGCGGAGATGCTCGGCCGACGCGGCGAGGACCAGCGCTTCTACGAGGAGCGGCCCGCCGCCGGCCGGCGCCGCGCCATCCAGGAGGGCTGGGAGGAGCGCGCCGAGGGGGAGGCCCGCGCCGACGTCGCCCGCCGGGTCGGCGCGAGCCCGGTCTCCTACGAGATCGGCTCCGGCGACGACCCCGATCTCTTCGACCTCTCCGAGGACGATCCGGGAGCCGAGGAGTGAGAGCCGCGGTCACCGAGGCCAGACGGATCGTCGTCAAGGTCGGCTCCTCCTCGCTGACCGGCCCTCGGGGCGGCATCGACCAGGACCAGGTCAGCAGCCTCGTCGACGCCCTCGCCGCAGCCCGGCGACGAGGCGCCGAGGTGGTGCTGGTCTCCTCGGGAGCCATCGCCGCCGGGCTCGCCCCGCTGCGGCTCAAGAAGCGACCCAAGGGGCTCGCCATCCAGCAGGCCGCCGCCTCGGTCGGCCAGGGCCTGCTGGTCCACCGCTACACCGAGGAGCTGGCCCGCCACGGCCTCACCGCCGGCCAGGTGCTGCTCACCGTCGACGACGTGACCCGGCGCAGCCACTACCGCAACGCCTACCAGACCTTCGCCAAGCTGCTGGAGCTCGGCGTCCTGCCGATCGTCAACGAGAACGACACCGTCGCCACCACCGAGATCCGGTTCGGCGACAACGACCGGCTCGCCGCGCTGGTGGCCCACTTGGTCCATGCCGACCTGCTGGTGCTGCTCAGCGACGTCGACGGGCTCTACGACGCCCCGCCCACCCAGCCGGGCGCCCGCCGCGTCGACGAGGTGCACGACCTCGCCGAGCTGGCCGGCGTCCGGGTCGGCAAGGCCGGCCCCGCCGGGGTCGGCACCGGCGGGATGCGGACCAAGCTCGAGGCGGCCCGTATCGCCGTCGAGGCCGGCATCCCCGTCGTACTCACCGCCGCCACGGCCGCCGCCGCCGCGCTGGCCGGCGAGGAGACCGGCACCCTGTTCCACGCCACCGGCCGCCGCCGGCCCACCCGGCTGCTGTGGCTGGCCCACGCCACCGAGGCGCTCGGCACGCTGAGGCTCGATGCCGGCGCGGTCCGCGCGCTCACCCAGCGGGGTGCCTCGCTGCTCGCCGCCGGGGTCACCGGCGTCAGCGGCGGCTTCCACGCCGGCGACCCGGTCGACCTGGTCGGTCCCGACGGCACCGTCGTGGCCCGTGGCCTGGTCGCCTTCGACGCCGAGGAGATCCCGCAGCTGCTGGGCCGCTCGTCGGGGGAGCTGGAGACCGAGCTCGGGGCGACGTACGCCCGCGAGATCGTGCACCGCGACGACCTCGTCCTGCTCTGAACCTGCCATGAGCACGAGCGGACGATCGCTCATCGCTGGAAAAGATCCGGACGGCTCGCCAGCCTCCGGCTGGCGACGTAGGCGGCTGCAAGCATCGCGGCGACGATCGTGCCGAGAAGGATGAGGATCTCGGTCCAAGGGATGACGAGGACCAGACCTGCCACGCCGGATTCGGTGAGCACGAGCGCACCGATGCGTCGCCTGGTCCAACCCATGGCCGAGCGGAGGCCGAGTTCGCGCAACCGCTGGTGAACAGAGAGCATCAGCGTGTTCGCGACCGCCATCACCCCGCGCATGATGATCTGGGCGTCGGCATCTTGAGCGGTGCCCGCGGGCGCGACGCCGATCTCCTTGGCGAGGTCCTCGCCCACCCACACCACCTGCGAGGTCTCGGTCTTCGACAACAGGTCCGCCGACGGCCCCGCTACCGTCCGTGTGCCGGTGGCTCTCAGGCCGCCCGGGTCCGCCACGATCACCGGGGCCGTGGACTCGTTGACGGGAGTCGAGCGGCTCACCGGGGCGGAGTCGAGCCAGATCGAGAACTCCCCGATGCTGGCGACCGCCAGCGTGATCCCCGAGATCATGCCGATGGTGTGGCCTGGCCGCTGGATGAGCGATGCAGCGGCGTCAGCCGCGAGCCCGGTTGACTCCGCCACCTATGACATCGCGGGGAGACGCCCAAATCTGTCGCCGCTGGCCCGTAGTTCAAGGCTATGGCTCGAGCCTCGGTCGGAGTCGGATGCTGCTGGTGAGGACGGCGATGAGACAACCAGCCCAGAACGCTGCAATCAATGCCGAGACCTGTGCCCAGGGAACCTGGAGGACGTATTGACCACCGGCTGTCCGACTGAAGATCCACAGCGGAACGAGCGCGGTCAACAAGGCCCCGGCGGTGCCTGCCAGCATCAGGGTCGCGTGCTGGATCAGGAGCACGCTCCTTCCCCAGCGAGGCGGTAGCCCGATCGCCAGCAGCCGTCCAAATTGGCGGCGAAGCGTCGCGACGCCGGATCCCGTGGCAGCAACGAGCACCAGCGCCGCCAGTGCCGTCAAGCCAATGGTCGTGGCAACCAAGGCAGCGGGTGTCAGGGGAGGCCGAGGATCAGAGAAGACGAGCACGGTTCGCGGGTCGACTCCTGCTGCCACGAGCTCGCGCCGAGCAGTCGCAACCTGCTGCTCACTGAGGCCGGCATACAGGTGTGGACCTTCCTGCATGGGAAGCTTGAGTGCATCCGCTCCGGTGGTGAGCATCAGTCCACCGGCGGAGCTCAGCCAGTCGAGTGCCGGCCTGTGAAGCGCGACGCCGGGGACCATCGCCCGACGTTCGGTGTCGGTGACGGTGATGGGGTACGACTGCGGTGGCCCGTCGTCGTCAGCCAGGACCAACACGCCGCCGGCGGAGAGGGCAGTCGCGGCTGCCCCCGGGAGAGATCTGCCCAGCAGCGTCTCGACATCCTCCACACTCGGGACCGTGAAGATCTCACCACTCGCTCCCGCCACATTGGCGAAGTGGCCCGATGGGCCACCTGGCCGGAAGTCGGTGAGCACACGCACGTCGATGTCGGTGGCTGATGCCAGGGTGGTGTTGACCACCGCTGCTCTGGTCGACTGACTCGGAGGGAGGAAGTCGACCTGCCGGTCCACGAGCATCAGCTGTCCCGGCAGCACCTCGGGTCGCGCATCGTCGGCGACGGCGGCGCGGAGCATCGCCAGTAGGACGACGAATCCCACGGCACCGCCCATCAGCGCGGAGAGCGCAGCCACCGTGAAGCACGAGCGGACCCACTGGGTGGTGATGAGGCGACCCGCCAGCCGACCACGGGCGCCGTGGCCAGCAAGGAGACGACGGCTCGCGGCCAGTAGCTCCGCAGAGAGCAGCATGATCAACACCAGGCACGCCCCGGAGAGCCACATGGCCGCGATCCCGTCGTCGACCAGACGCAGGCACCACAGCGCCCCGGCCGCCATTGCCACTGCGGCCACTTGGCGGACATCTGTGAGATTGATCGTCAGCCGACGTGTTGACGCTCCGGCATCCGCTGTCGTATTCGCGGTGGCCGCGATCTGACCCGCGCCTCCGACGCTCGGTGTTCGGAAGACGAGCAAGGGCAGGATGGAGACGGCTACCAGCACTCCCAGCAGGATTCGTGCCGTCACCGGGAGAACGTCGAGGTCAAGTGCGAGGGGGTGGTCGGCGACGCGGGCGAGCAGCGGCTTGGTCGCCGTGAAGATCAAGATGCCAACGCCGCACCCCCCCAGCGCGGCAATGAGCAGGGGAAGGGCGAGCGCAGCGATCAGGCCCGCCTGCGCCGGTCGCGGCGTGACCCCGAGACGGATGAGGAGCTCCGCTCGTCTGCGAAGCGAGGGCCGACGCAGCGAACCCACCAGTGCCGTGGCCAACACGGGCGTGATGAATGACGGAAGAGTGTAGCCGGCCGGCACGAGTTCGATCCAGGAGCGGGGCACCGCAGCCGATGCCTCGTCTGCAGTGAGGACCGACCGCCGGAACTGTCGCTCGAGCCGGGCCGGGCTCTGCCTGTCCGCACCGAGGGCGGCGAGGGTGTTGCCGAGCCCGGCGGCCACCACACCGACGGGCGGCCCGCTCCACAGGACGACGGGGTCTGCCTCGGTCAACTGGTAGCGCTCGACGACAGCTGGGTCGAGGGACTCCCAGGTGCCTGGACCGAGGAGGTACGTCGGTCGATGCCTTGCCGGGAACAGGTCTTCGACTTCCCCGACGACGTCGAGTTGTAGGTCGCCACCGAGAGCCTGGCGTGTCGAGCCAGGGATCGCCGCGGTCTCGCCCGCGATCGCAACCTCTCGGGGGCCGGTGGGCCAGCGCCCGGCGACCAGTCGATACCGGTCCGGCAGGGGCTCGGCGTTCCAACGTCCCTCCAGTGCTACGGCATGGGTGTCCAAGCCGACGGTCAGGTTCTGGATCGAGAGGAACACGAAGGATCTGCTGACGCCCACATCGGCGAGCGCGGCCTCGATGGGCTCCAACGAGGCCCTCCCCGGAGAGGCTGCCACCACGCCGAAGCCGCCGTGGTAGTCGTAGGGGCCGAAGTCCCGATCTCGAATCTGGGTGGCGTTGAGGGTCAGTGCCGTTAGGGCACAGTAGAGCCACACCAGGCACAACGATGTGGCGGCGACCGGCCAGCACGCCTGCCAGCCGGTGCGATCGCGGGCGAACCTCCTGGTGTAGGTCATGACCTGCCGAGTCGCCCTGACGGTCTTCATCACTGAGCTCACGAGCGGTCAGGGGTCAGATCGTCGGCGGGCGCGGACAGCCGACCATCGACCATGACCCGGTGGGACGTCGCATAGTCCCTGCAGATCGGGTCGTGTGAGGCGACGATTGCTGCCACGCCGTGCGAGCAGAGGTCAGAGACCAGTTGGAACAGGCTTCGGGAGTTCTTCGAGTCCAGGGCCCCGGTCGGCTCGTCGGCGAGCAGGATCTCCCGCCCTCCGACAACACCACGCGCCACGCCTACCCGCTGTCGCTCGCCTCCCGACATCTCCGAAGGGAATCGTTCACTCAGGTCCGCGACGCCCACCTGCTCCAGGACCCGGATCGCCTCGCTCCGGGCGACCTCGGTGGGCACACCCTGGGCCTCCAGCGGCAGGGCGACGTTCTCCCACGCCCTGAACTCCTCGAGCAGGTTGTCGGACTGGAAGACGACGCCGAGGTGCTTCAGCCGTACGCTCGCCGCGAAGCCGACAGTGGCGGCGCCGATCTCGTTGCCCGCGACACAGATGCGGCCGGCGTCAGGTGGCGTGATCCCGGCCAGCAGCCCGAGGAGAGTCGACTTCCCCGAGCCGCTGGCACCCGAGAGGCAGATGAACTCGCCCGGTCGGAGGCTCAGGCTCACTCCGGCGACAGCGGTGACGACGCTGGGCCCGTCTCGAAAGGACTTCGTCAGGCCCTCCGCGACGAGAACGGCGTTCAGCATCCGGTCTTCGTCGTCGCCGACTCCTTGTCGTCGCTGTTCCACGGCGCGACGTCGTCATCGTTGTGGTTGTGCTGCCAGTTGTCGGTGTCGCCGGTCCCGTCGAGGCCGTCATAGCCACACGCGTCGTAGACATCGGAGTTGTTAGCCCATGAGTCCAAGGTGTTGCGGTTGCCCACCGCGAAGTTCCAGAGCGGCTTGTTCTCCTCACGCTCCGAGAACTTGGCTTGGAACCCGTTGTCTTTGTACAGACAGAGCTTTGTGCCGCCGCAGCCTGAGACGTCAGCAGCGAAGGCAGGGGCAGCTCCGACGATGCCGCTGGCGAGCAGACTGATCACAAGAAGTCGCTTCATCCAACTCTCCTCATCACTTGGCGCGTCTCAACGCGGACGCGAACTGGCTTGAAGGTGCACACCTCCAAGGACGATGGATGCCTGATCGGTCCGATGATCGCGGCCGATCCTGCTTCCACCTATGACATCGCGGGGAGACGCCCAAATCTGTCGCTTACCTCAGAGAAAGATTTGAAGTTCTTGTGACGACGTCATGGGTATGGACATCAATCGACGCGGACTCCTTCCCCTGTTTTCCCTCTGGCTGGCGCTCATGTTTTGCCTGGTCACGCCCGTCTGGGCCAGTGCCGACGGGACGCCGTCCTCGGTGGAGCGGGCTATCGCGGCACAGTTGGAGCTGCGGCCCGGCGGCACGGTCATCGGCAATCGAATCGAGTATCCCGACGGCAGTGGGTTCGTCGCCGTCGATGTCGGGGTGCAGTCACTGGGCGAGTGCGGCAGTGGGTGGTTCTGCACCTGGCCGAATGCAAGCTATGTCGGTTCGCTCAGCTACGTCTCCGGTACTGGGCCCAAGACGCTGACGGCATTCGTCGGGTCGTTCTACAACAATCGCAGTGGTACGGCGCGCCTGTTCAACAACGGTGGGAGTGCTTGGACCTGCTACGAGGACGGTGCCATGAAGTCGAGTGTCGCGACGGGCTACCAGAACTCGCCCAAGGTCAGGCTGATGAGCAGCGTCGACTGTTGACGCGGCGCCGGCGTTGGGCTGCCCGATGACTCTCGTTGCGCTAGGTTGCGCGGCAGGAGGGCAGCGAGTGGATCCCGGGGCATTCGAGCAGTTCGTCGTGCTGACGTACACACGGCTGAGATCCCAGGTTGCCAAGCGAGTGCCGGCCGCCGACGTCGACGACGTGCTGCAGGAGACCCTGAAGAGCCTCTGGGAGTCCGACCAGCCGAACCCCACGTCCGACGACGACGTGGATCGGCTGCGGGCCCTTGCCTATCGCCTTGCCGAGCGGCGTATCGCCGACCATTGGCGGACGGCCTCCAAGCGGGAGAGATCCCTCGGGGCCGCGCGGCAGGGCTATGTCGAAGCTGTCACGCCGAGTGCTCTGGACTCCTTGCTCACCCAGACACCTCCAGAGTGGCTCCGCGAGCTGTCCAGTGAGGCATTGGAGGTGCTGACGCGCTACTTGAGAGGCTTCGGCGTCCAGGAGATAGCGAACGAGTTGGGTCTGACTCCCAACGCCGTGAGTCTGCGGCTCAAGCGCATCAGGGAACGGCTGCTGGTGGTGCTGGAGAAGGAGGTGGCCGGTGAGCTCGACTCCTGACGAGGTCCCCGACGACCTCGCCGACCTGCTGCGCCGGTCCGGGGTGAGGGCCGAGCACGTCGAACAGGTCCTCGCCGAGCGGCGTGCCGCCGAGGCGATGGTCGCCCGGGTCACGGCCAACCCGTCCAAGGGCTCGCCGCGCCCTGCCGGACGGACTCGGGCTCGACGGGCTCGGGTGGGCTGGCTTCGTGCCGGTGTCGCGGTGCTGGCGGTGGTGGTGCTGGCCGTCGTACTGGGCTTCGTCGACCTCACAGGTCACCGATCCAACACGGCCAGTGCCGGCCCGACGCCGCCCTTGCCCACCTTCACCGGCGTCGAGCCCGGTGAGCTCCCCGCGCAGGGGCAGCCGGCCGCCGAGGAGTTGGAGCGACTCGCCGCCAAGGCGGCCGCTCAGGATGCTCCGCTCTCGAACGGCCCCGTTCAGCACGTGCGGCAGATCGGCTGGTCGAGCGTCCCCGACGGCCCCAACGGCCCCAACGGCCCCGACGGCATCGCCGGGCAGCCGGGGGTGTTGCTGCCATCCGTGGCCGACACCTACTACTTCCCCGACGGCACCATGCGTCGCGTCGAGTTCGTCGGGAAGCCGCTCGACCAGGACGGACATGTCACCGACCGGCAGGGCACCTGGTCCGACAACCCGCCCCTGGTCGACGAGACCTTCGACGCCAGCGACCCGGGCCCCGGCCATGCGGACCTGCTCGACACCAATTCCCCGTCCGCCCTGGTCATGCAGCTGCTGGGCGAGCCCGATCCGTGCCCCGGCTATCGAGGCGGCTGCCTGCTCCACAACGTGATGGACCTCCACCTTCTCTACGTGCTGAGCCCGGCGCTGCAGGCCAACCTCTGGCGGGCCCTCGCCACCGAGCCCTCGATCACCTACCTCGGCGCCACCCGGGACCGGCTCGGCCGCCCGGCGGTCGCCTTCACCACCGCCGAGAACCGCTACTACCAGATCGTCGCCTACGCCGACCCCAAGACCGGCGCCTGGCTCGGCAGCGAGCGGATCCTGGTCAAGGAGACCGGCGACTACGCCTTCAAGCCCCCCGCCGTTGTCGAGTTCCTCGGCATCGCCGAGTCCGAGTGCATCGCGGCCGCCGACGTCCCGTGAGTGGCTTGGGCTGACACCGCTTAACACGACGGAGACCTCGACGAGAAGGCGGCCGTCACGGCCGCGATCGACGCCGCTTGCCGTGAGGTCGTCCACCGCGACGACCTCGTCCTGCGCTGACGCTACGGACTGACGATCCGAACCTTCGACACGCCGCTCAGCGAGCGACGCAGGCGGTCGTCGTACGTGACGAGTTCTGCGTCCAGGCTTTCTGCCAGAGCGACATAGGTGGCGTCGTAGGGCGTGAGGTTGTCGCGGAGCGACCAGATGCGCGGCAGCAGCTGGTCGGCCGGCCAGCGGATCGCGGGGAAGGTGGTAAGAGTCGCGAGCGCCGCCGTTGCTCTCTCCTCGGTGATCCTCCTCCCGCGAAGCCACCCACGCAGCGTCGAGGTCGTCTCGATGACGGCCAAGTGAGGAATGTGGCGGCCTCCACTGCTTGTCCGCAGATGCCTGTCGACCAGGCTGCCGAGGTCGGAGAACACCACGAGCTCCGCAAGGGCGGATGCGTCGACGACCGTCGTCACTCGCTTGCGACACTCAGCTGCTGGTCGCGCTCAGCGCGCGTCTCGCGAAGGACATCGACGGCGGAGATGCCAGGATCGGACGGGCCGAGGGCGCGCAGACGATCGCTCCACTCCTCATACGTCGGCTGCTCCGCCAGCCGGGTGAGCTCGCCTCGCACATAGTCGGACAGGCTCATGCCCGCGCGTGCCGCGCGGGCCTTGAGGACCGTGCGCAGCTCCTCGGGGACGTCGCGGACCTGGAGCGTGCTCATAGCCCAACGATACATGCATTGTGCATGTGACACGGTGAAGGGGCCGGGTCGTGGTTGGATGACCGCGATGGACGACGAGGAGTTCGAGCGGCTCTACGGCCCGTGGCGGCCACCCTCGCCCGTCGGCGTCGCCGACCTGCTCGGCGACTTCGCGGGGCCGTGGTGGATCGCGGGCGGCTGGGCGATCGAGGCCCGCACCGGCGTACGCCGCCCGCACGAGGACGTCGACGTCGCCATCTTCTGGCGGGACCTGCCGCTGCTGCGCACGGCCCTCGCCGGCCGCTACCACCTGTGGTCGGCCGGGTCGGGCGCGCTGCGCCCCGTCAACGACGACTTCCCCGACCTGGCGCCCGGCGCCGAGCAGGTCTGGGTGCGCGAGCACGCCCGGGCGCCGTGGCTGCTCGACGTCCTGCTCACCCCTGACGCCGACGGCGACTGGGTCAACAAGCGCGACCCCGAGCACCACGCCCCGCTCGAGGAGGTCACCAGTGTCATCGATGGCATCCGTTACCTCGACCTCGAGATCGTGCTGCTCTTCAAGGCCAGGCTCGCCCGCCCCAAGGACGACGCCGACCTGGCGGCGGCGCTGCCGCTGCTGAGGCCGGCGGAGGTGCGCCGGCTGGCCGAGACGATCGCCCGGCAGGCGCCGGACCATCCCTGGCTCGCGAGGCTGGGCTCGGCGGCGTCCTGACACCTGTCGGCCGGCGTACTCGATGCCGGGGCCGACCGGGAGGCCGACCGGGTGCTCTCGGCAGCCAGGTGAACATCCGTCGAACTTCATTGCCGGCACCTTCCCGAGTCACAGGCCGGAGCGCCACGCTCGCCATGTGACTACCGAGACCCTCGTCCTGGTGCTGGTCGTGGTGACCGCCCTCGGGTTCGACTTCACCAACGGCTTCCACGACACCGGCAATGCGATGGCGACCTCGATCGCCACCGGTGCGCTGCGGCCCAAGGTGGCCGTCGCGCTCTCCGCCGTGCTCAACCTGGTCGGCGCGTTCCTGTCGGTCGCGGTCGCGCTCACCGTGACCAACGCCGTCGTGAAGACCTTCGACGCCGAGGCGTCCTCGGCCTCCCAGGCGCTGACCGTGGACGGCGACGGGCTGCTCTCGATCGTGCTCGCCGGCCTGATCGGCGGCATCGTCTGGAACCTCCTCACCTGGCTGCTCGGCCTGCCGTCGAGTTCCTCCCACGCCCTGTTCGGCGGCCTCATCGGCGCCACCATCACCAGCCTCGGCTGGAACGGCGTCAACTGGGTCGGCGACGGCACCAAGCTCGACGGCGTCGTCGGCAAGGTGTTGCTGCCCGCCGTCGCCGCGCCGGTGGTCGCCGCGATCGTGGCGGGCGTCGGCACCTGGATGATCTATCGCATCACCGTGGGCGTCGCCGAGCGGTTCACCAACTCCGGCTTCCGCTGGGGCCAGATCGGCACCGCCTCGCTGGTCTCGCTGGCGCACGGCACCAACGATGCCCAGAAGACCATGGGGGTGATCACCCTGGCCCTGATCGCGACCGGGGACTGGGACCACACCGACGCCATCCCGCTGTGGGTCAAGGTGGTCTGTGCCCTCGCCATCGCGCTGGGCACCTACCTGGGCGGCTGGCGGATCATCCGCACCCTCGGCAAGGGCCTGGTCGAGATCGAGTCGCCACAGGGCGTCGCCGCCGAGGCCTCCTCGGCGGCGGTCATCCTGGCCTCCAGTCACCTCGGCTTCGCGCTCTCCACCACCCACGTCGCCACCGGTTCGATTCTCGGGACCGGTCTGGGTCGGCCCGGCGCGGCGGTGCGCTGGGGTGTCGCCGGCCGGATGGTCACCGCCTGGCTGCTCACCCTCCCGGCCGCCGGCATCGTCGGTGGCCTGATGTGGGTCATCGGCCACCTGTTCGGCCTCGGCGGCGGCTCGGTCGTGGAGTTCGTCATCCTGGTGGCGCTGGCCGGCTACCTGTTCTGGCACTCCCGCAAGCAGCCGGTCGGTGCCCACAATGTCAACGACGAATGGGAGTCGTCGCAGGCTCCGGAGCTGGAGGTGGCCCGATGAGCGAGCGAACAATCCAAGACAGCGTGCGTCGAGCCTCATCGGCGCCCGGAGCGAAGCGAGGACGTCGATGAGCGGGTTTGGTCACGATCTGCAGTTCGCCGGCGAGGCGATCTGGAAGGTGCTGCTCGTCAGCCTGGTGCTCGGCGCCGGGCTCCCGGCGGTCTTCGCACTGGGCATCCGCTCGCTCGCCTCGGGCACCGGCGGCGACGCCGAGGTCGACCACGCGCCGGGCAATCCGGCCGGCAAGATCCTCGCCGCGATCCTCTTCCTGATCGTCGCCTACGGCATCGTCAGCGGCATCCTGTTTGTGGTCGCCTCCGGCCAGGGCAAGGTGCTCGACTTCTCGACGGTGATCCCGACCTTCGCCGAGCCGAGCAACTGATGGCCGCGCCGATCGCCCGCATCCTGGAGTGGCTCAAGTCCGGCTACCCGGACGGCATCCCGCCGACCGACTACCCGCCGGTGCTCGGCGTGCTGCACCGCAATCTCACCGACGCGGACATCGAGGCCATCGCCGACGAGCTGGCCGTGGCCTCGATCGGCAATGGCGTCGAGCCGATCACCGCCGACGACGTACGCCGGATGGTGCGCGAGCAGGTCTTCCAGAGCTGCACCCCCGACGATCTCCGCCGGGTCTCGGCGACCCTCGCGCTGGGCGGCTGGCCGCTCGCCGCCGACCTCACCTGATTCGCCGAGAGGTCCCTTTTCGCCCCTCGAGAGGTCCTAGATCGCCCTCCGAGAGGTCTCTGACTGTCCGTACGAAGGTCAATCGGAGACCTCTCGGAGGGCGAAAAGAGACCCTTCGTGGGGCAATCAGGGACCTCTCGGCGGAGGTTGTCAGTTGCCCACCGGGTCGATGCTCCGCCGCACGACGAGCGAACGCGAGGTGGCGCCCTTTCCGCTTGCCCAGCCCGGCGCCGTACCCTTGACGGAGCATGACAACGCCGACCGTCTACCTCGACCACGCCGCGACCACCCCGATGGTCCCCGCGGCGATCGAGGCCATGACGACCCAGCTGCGTGAGACCGGCAACGCCTCCGCGCTGCACGCCTCGGGTCGCCGCGCCCGCCGGGTGGTGGAGGAGTCCCGCGAGACGATCGCCCAGGCGCTGGACTGCCGGCCCGGCGAGGTCGTCTTCACCGCGGGCGGCACCGAGGCCGACAACCTGGCCCTCAAGGGCGTCTTCTGGGCCCGCCGCGCCGAGGACCCGCGCCGGGTACGGGTGCTGGCCACCGCCGTCGAGCACCACGCCGTGCTCGACCCGCTGCACTGGCTCGGCGAGCGCGAGGATGCCGTCGTGGAGCTGCTGCCGGTCGACGGCGACGGGCGGCTGCGCGTCGAGGCGCTGCGGGAGTCGGTTGAGCGCGACCCCGGCTCGGTCGCGCTGGTCTCGGTGATGTGGGCCAATAACGAGGTCGGCACCCTCCAGCCGGTCGCCGAGGTGGTCGAGATCGCGGTGGCGCACGGCATCCCGGTCCACACCGATGCTGTCCAGGCGGTTGGCGCGGTGCCGGTCTCGTTCGCCGCCGCCGGCGTCGACGCGCTCTCGCTCACCGGACACAAGCTCGGCGGCCCGCTGGGCGTCGGCGCGCTGATCGCCCGCAAGGAGCTGCCGGTCGCGGCGCTGGTGCACGGCGGCGGGCAGGAGCGCGACATCCGCAGCGGCACCTTCGATGCGCCGGCGATCGCCGGGTTCGCCGCCGCGGTCGAGCTGGCGGTCAAGGAGCAGACGGAGTACGCCGCCCGGGTCGGCGCGCTGCGCGACGAGCTGATCGGCGGCGTACTCTCGGCGGTGCCGACGGCGGTGCTCAACGGACATCCCACCGAGCGGCTGCCCGGCAATGCCCACTTCTCCTTCCCCGGCTGCGAGGGCGACTCGCTGCTGATGCTGCTCGACGCTCGCGGCGTGGAGTGCTCCACCGGCTCGGCCTGCTCGGCAGGCGTGCCGCAGCCGTCGCATGTGCTGCTGGCGATGGGCCGCGACGAGCGGATGGCGCGATCCTCGCTCCGCTTCTCGCTCGGCCACACCTCCACCAAGGCCGACATCGAGGCGCTGGTCGCAGCGATCGGACCCTGCGTCCAGCGCGCCCAGGCGGCAGGCCTGCGATGACCCCGACTCGGCAGAAGTGCTGGCCTGGGAAGCGCCGAGTCGGCAGAAGTGCTGGCCTGGGAAGCGCCGAGTCGGCAGAAGTGCAGGTCGCGGACCTGCACTTGCGCCGACTCGAGCCCTCTCACACCAGCACTTCTGCCGACTCGCGCCCTGTGGGACCTGCACTTCTGCCGACTCGGCGGGGTGGGGGGTGGCGACGGTGAGAGTCCTGGCCGCCATGTCGGGCGGCGTCGACTCCGCGGTCGCCGCGGCGCGGGCTGCCGAGGCCGGACACGACGTGACCGGCGTACACCTCGCGCTCTCGCGCAACCCCGCCTCCTACCGCTCCGGCGCCCGCGGCTGCTGCACCATCGAGGACAGCAACGACGCCCGCCGGGCCGCCGACGTCATCGGCATCCCGTTCTACGTCTGGGACCTCTCCGAGAGGTTCCACGAGGACGTCGTCGAGGACTTCATGGCGGAGTACGCCGCCGGCCGCACCCCCAACCCATGCCTGCGCTGCAACGAGAAGATCAAGTTCGCCGCAGTGCTCGACCGGGCGCTCGCGCTGGGCTTCGACGCGGTCGCCACCGGCCACTACGCGGTGCTGAAGCCCGGCCCCGACGGGGTCGAGCTGCACCGCTCTGCCGACGCCGCCAAGGACCAGTCCTACGTGCTTGGCGTCCTGACCCAGGACCAGCTGGCCCATTCGCTCTTCCCGCTCGGCGACACCCCCAAGCCGCTGGTGCGGGAGGAGGCCGCCCGCCGCGGGCTGCTGGTGGCCGACAAGCCCGACTCCCACGACATCTGCTTCGTCGCCGACGGGGACAACGCCGGCTGGCTGCGCGAGAAGCTGGGCGACCGGCTCCCCAACACCGGCGGCGCCATCGTCGACGAGGACGGCGCCGAGCTCGGCCACCACGACGGCACCGTGGGCTTCACCATCGGGCAGCGCCGTGGCCTGAGACTGGGTCGCCCGGCGCCGGACGGGAAGCCCCGCTTCGTGCTCGACATCGAGCCGGTCTCCGGCACCGTCACGGTCGGTCCTCGCGAGCATCTCGCGGTCGACCACATCACCGGCATCCGGCCGCGCTGGTCCGGCGCCGCGCCGGGCCGCCTCGAGGGCACCGTCCAGCTGCGCGCCCACGGCGCCGAGCACCGCGCCGTCGTCACGGTGACCGGCGACGAGGTCGAGATCGAGCTGCTCGACCCCGCCTTCGGCATCGCCCCCGGACAGGCGGCGGTCGTCTACGACGGCACGAGGGTGGTCGGCTCGGCCACCATCGCCGCCACCCGACGTGCGGCCGTCACCGCATGACCGTCGCGACCGGGGTCGGCTCGCTACCGGGCACCGACTACGCCGAGGCCGTCAAGCTGGTGCTCGGCGAGCTGCCCGACCTGCCGCACGTCCCCGAGCTGCCCGCACGTGGCGCCATCGCCTCGATGGTCGGGCGGACCTTGGCGCTGCTGCCGCTGGACGCCGATCTGCAGCCGGCCGGCTGGCGACTGACCGGCTCGGCGGGCTCCCCGGCGATCGACCAGCGCCGGGCACGCTCGCTGCTGGCCCAGGACCTCGACGTCGTCGAGGAGACCGCCGATGGCTATGGGGGCGTCTTCAAGCTCCAGGTCACCGGTCCGTTCACCCTCGCTGCCACCGTCGAGCGGCCTCGTGGCGACAAGCTGCTCGCCGACCACGGCGCCCGCCGTGAGCTGGCCCAGGCGCTGGCCGAGGGGTTGAGCGACCACGTCAAGGACGTACGACGGCGGGTGGCGGCCACCCGGCTGATCGTGCAGCTCGACGAGCCCGCGCTGTCCGCCGTGCTCGCCGGCCGGGTGCCGACGGCATCGGGCTACGGCCGGCACCGCAGCGTGGACCTTCCGGAGGCCAGCGACCTGCTGCGCACGGTGATCGACGCAGTCGACGGCGAGGTCTGGGTGCACTCCTGCGCCCCCGACACCCCGCTCGGCCTGCTCCGTGGCGCCGGCGCGACCGGGCTCTCGGTCGACCTGGCCATGCTGAAAGCGAAGGATCACGACGATCTCGCCGAGGCGCTGGAGGCGGGCGCGAGCGTCGCTCTGGGCGTCGTACCGACTCTCGAGCCGGCGCGACGCGAGACCGACAAGGAGGTCACCGAGCGGGTGCTGCGCTGGTTCGACCTGCTCGGGCTCGACCCGGAGCGGGCCGGCGAGCAGCTGGTGCTGACCCCCGCCTGCGGGCTGGCCGGCACCAGCGGCGGATATGCGAAGGCCGCGCTCGCCCTGGTGCGGACGAGCGCGGCCTCGCTGGGGTGATCAGCCCACGTGGACGGCCTCGGGGCCGTCGGTCGCCAGCTCCTCGTGCTTGACGTTGAGGAAGAGCCAGATCACCAGCGAGGCGACCAGCATCATCCCCGAGCCCACCATGAACGCGTGGACGGCGCCGTCGGTGAACGTGGCATAGAACGTCGAGCCCGCCAGGTAGGTCTGGTCGCTGCCCGGCACCAGGGCGTTGGGGTCGATGCCGGCCTGCTGCAGTCCCTGCACCAGTTGGGGAGCGGTCTCGGCCGCCCGGTCGTGCGTGAAGTGCAGCGCCACCGTCGAGAGGGTGGCGAGGCCGAGCGCGCCGCCGACCTGCTGCATGGTGTTGAGCACGCCCGAGCCGACGCCGGAGTCGTGGCTCTCCAGGTGGTGCACCGCGGTGAGCGTCAGCGTGACGAAGGTCAGCCCCATGCCGAACGACATGACCACGACCCACGGGAAGATGTGCGCCCAGTAGTTGAGGTCGGCGCCCGGCGTCGAGCCGCCGGCGAGCGCCTGCAGCACCCCGGCGGGGCTGTCGTCGACGTCGAGCCGCGAGAACATGAACAGCGCCAGTGTCGCCAGCAGCGTGCCGACGCCGGCGAGGTATCGCGGGTTGATCCGGCTGACCAGGTTGGAGGCCAGCGTGGCGCCCGCGACGATGCCGAGCGAGAACGGTAGGAACGCGAAGCCGGCGCGCAGCGGCGAGTAGCCCACGATCTGCTGGATGAACAGGCTCAGGAAGTAGAACATCGCGAACATCGCCGCCGGGGCGACCATGAAGGCGATGAAGCTGACCGCCCGGGTCCGGTTGAGGAAGACCCGGATCGGCAGCAGCGGGTGCTCGACGCGGGACTCGACGAAGACGAAGACGGCGAGGAGTACGACGCCCGCCACCAGCGCGACGATGGTCTGCGTCGCGCCCCAGCCGTAGGCCTCCTCGCCGGCGCGGGAGAGGCCGAAGACGATGCCCAGCAGCCCGAGCGTGCCGGTGATGGCACCGGGGATGTCGAGCTCGCCGGTGTGGCGCTCCGACTCCGCGAGCAGCCGTGGCGCGGCGAACGCGGCGGCCAGGCCGATCGGCACATTGATCAGGAAGGTGAGCCGCCAGCCGTCGACGTCGATGCCGAGGAAGGAGTCCAGGCCGGTGAGCCAGCCGCCCAGGATCAGGCCGACGGCGGCGCCGGCACCCGACATCATGGCGTAGACGGCGAACGCACGGTTGCGCTGCGGTCCCGCCGGGAACGTCGTGGTGATCAGCGCGAGCGCGGCGGGAGAGGCCAGCGCGGCGCCGAAGCCTTGGAGGCCCCGGGCGGCGAGCAGCAGCCCCTCGTTGGTGGCCAGGCCGCCGAGCAGCGAGGCGACCGCGAAGGTCGCCAGACCGAGAGCGAAGACCCGGCGCCGGCCGTAGAGGTCGCCGAGCCGGCCGCCGAGCAGCAGCAGACCACCGAAGGCCAGTGCGTAGCCGGTGACGATCCAGGTCAGGTTGGCCTCGGAGATGTCGAGATCCCGGCCGATATAGGGAAGCGCGATGTTGGCGATGGTGGCGTCGAGGACGACCATCAGCTGCGCGATCGAGATGAGGACGAGTGCCCAGCCGAGACGGCGGTGGCCGTCGGCTGTCTCCTCGCGCTCAGCGTTCTGCAGGGAAGTCATTCAGAGTCCTTTGTGAGGTGATCGGTTGCCGCAGGGGTCACGGCGGGGAGGATGACCTGGTCGATGACGCGTGCGACCAGGTCGGGTGTCGGCAGGTCGCCGAGCAGGAACTGGCGGTGGAGCACGATGCCGGGCAGCGCCGGAATCAGGACGTCGAAGTCGATGTCGTCGCGGACCTCGCCCCGAGCGAGGGCGCGCTCGAAGATGACGCGGGCGATCTCGGACTTCGGGCCGATGAACTCCCGCCGGAAGGCCTCGGCGAAGTCGGCGTCGCGCGCGATGGCGGTGACGACGCTGCCGAGGATGGCGACCTGGTGGGCGTCGGTGAGCCCACCGTGGCCGCAGAACGTGGCGAGCAGGTCGCCACGCAGGGAGCCGGTGTCGTGGTCGCCGACCTCCTCCTTCTGGGAGAGGAGGGCGTCGATCACCAGGTTGGCCTTACCGGCCCAACGGCGGTAGAGCGTCGCCTTCGACGCTCGCGCCCGAGTCGCGACGGCATCCATGGTCAGCCGGTCGTAGCCGACCTCGGCCATGACCTTCAGCGCGGTCTCGAGGATCTGCTGCTCGCGGTCGCCTTCGACGCGCGGGCGGTGGATCGCGTGGTGGAGCTTGCTGATCACGGGATGCCCTTCGACAAGATGAAACGAAACGGTTTCGTTTCATCGAACCGATGAGACAGGCTGATTCATCCCGACCCGAGAAGATTCCCGAGCCGGTCTAGACCAGTTCCTGTCCGTCGTACCGAAAGCCTCTCGCGAGGCGCGGACAGCTTCGGTCCGCTGTCAGTCGAGCATCGCTCGCAGGGCGGCGTTCTCGGCCTCGAGGTGGAGCACCAGCTCGATGCCGGCCAGATTGAGCCCGGCCGCGAGCAGCTCGGTGATGCGGCGCAGTCGGTCGATGTCGGCCTGGCTGTAGCGCCGGGTCCCACCCGCCGTACGGAGCGGTGCGACCAGGCCGCGGCGCTCGTAGACGCGCAGGTTCTGGATCGCGGTGCCGGCGAGCTCGGCGGCCACCGAGATGGCGAAGACGGCATGTCCTCGGTCGGTCATCTCTTGCCTCCGATCGATCTGAGTGATATAGGAAATATATAGCAGCCGTTAAAGGTTGTTCCGTTGAAGACATCGTCTCCCTGGAGGTGAACACCATGTTGATGCGTACCGACCCGTTCCGTGACTTCGACCGCCTGGCCCAGCAGCTGCTCGGCAGCGGCACGACCTCCCGTCCCGCCATCATGCCGATGGACGCCTGGCGAGAGGGCGACCACTTCGTTGTCGAGTTCGATCTGCCCGGCGTCGCTCCGGACACCCTCGACATCGACGTCGAGCGCAACGTGCTGACCGTGAAGGCCGAGCGCCCGGCCCGCAGCGGCGACTGGGAGCCGTTGGCGAGCGAGCGGCCCAAGGGCCTGTTCAGCCGGCAGCTCGTGCTCGGGGACAACCTCGATCTCGACCGTGTCGACGCCCACTACGACGCCGGGGTTCTGCGGCTCACCATCCCGGTGGCGGAGAAGGCCAAGCCGCGCAAGATCGGCATCCGTACCGGCGTCGGCGAGGTCGACGCCGCCGAGACGCCGGAGGCCATCACCGCCTGACACGGTGACGGCGGCCCGGCGCGCCAGCAGACGAGCCGGGCCGCCGTCACAACGGGCAAGATAGGACCGTGCCCGACCAGACCGACGTACGTGCCCGCCACCACGAGCTGACGCAGGTGATCGAGGAGGCGCGCGCCCGCTACTACGGCGAGGACTCGCCCGCCCTCTCCGACGCGGAGTACGACGCCCTGTGGCGTGAGCTCGTCGCCCTGGAGGAGGCCAACCCGGAGCTGGTGACCCCCGAGTCGCCCACCCAGACCGTGGGCGGCCAGGCCACCAGCGGCTTCGCCTCGGCCGATCACCTGGTCCGGATGGAGTCCCTCGACAACGCCTTCACCCTCGAGGAGGTGGCGTCGTGGCATCAGCGGGTCGTGACCGACTCCGGCACCTCGCCCGAGTTGCTGTGCGAGGTGAAGGTCGACGGGCTGGCGATCAACCTGCTCTATCGCGACGGGGCGCTGGTGCGGGCGCTGACCCGCGGCGACGGGACCACCGGCGAGGACGTCACCGCCAACGTCAAGACGATCGCCTCGATCCCGCACCGGCTGACCGCCACCGAGGAGCTCCCGGTGCCGGCCCTGGTCGAGGTGCGCGGCGAGGTCTACCTGCCCGAGTCGGTCTTCGAGGAGATCAACGCCGCGCAGGCCGCAGCCGGCAAGGCGCTCTACGCCAACGCCCGCAACACCGCCGCCGGGTCGCTGCGGCAGAAGGATCCCGAGGTCACCCGCTCCCGGCGGCTCTCGATGGTCTGCCATGGCATCGGCGCCCGCGAGGGCTTCGAACCCGAGTCGCAGTCCCACGCCTATCAGGCGCTCGCGGCCTGGGGGCTGCCGACGGCCGGCACCGTCAAGGTCGTCCCCGACCTGGCCGGCGTGACCGACTACATCGACTACTTCCTCGAGCACCGCCACGACCGGTCGGTCCTCGCCCACGAGATCGACGGCGTGGTGATCAAGGTCGACGCCATCGCGTTGCAGCGCTCGCTGGGCTCCACCTCGCGGGCACCGCGCTGGGCGATCGCCTACAAGTACCCCCCCGAGGAGGTGCATACCCGGCTGCTCTCGATCGAGATCGGCATCGGGCGCACCGGCCGGGCCACGCCGTACGCCGTCATGGAGCCGGCCCGCGTCGCCGGCTCGACGGTGCGGCAGGCGACGCTGCACAACCAGGAGGTCGTCAAGGCCAAGGGGGTGCGCATCGGCGACGTCGTGGTGCTGCGCAAGGCCGGCGACGTCATCCCGGAGATCCTCGGCCCCGTGCCGAGCGCCGCGGCCGACGGCTACCCGCGCAGCGACTTCGTGATGCCCGAGCGGTGCCCCGAGTGCGGTACGCCGCTGCGGCCGATGAAGGAGGGCGACATCGACCTGCGCTGTCCCAACGCCCGCTCCTGCCCGGCCCAGGTGCGTGGCCGGGTCGAGCACATCGGCTCGCGCGGCGGGCTCGACGTCGAGGCGCTCGGCGAGGTGACCGCGGCCGCGCTGACCCAGCCGGAGGTGCCGGAGGTGCCGCCGCTGGAGACCGAGGCCGGGCTCTTCGACCTCACCCTCGAGCAGCTGATGCCGATCGAGGTGATCGTCCGCGACGTCGAGACCGGGATGCCCAAGGTCGACGACAGCGGTGAGGCGAGGCGGCGTACGCCGTTCCGGAAGAGGGTCACCTACACCAAGGCGCGCCGCGCCGAGGCCGAGGCGGCCGGCGAGGAGCTGCCGGTGTGGGAGCCGACGGCGCAGGCGACCAAGCTGCTCGACGAGCTGGAGAAGGCCAAGGCCAAGGAGCTGTGGCGCAAGCTGGTCTCGCTCAACATCCGCCATGTCGGACCGGTCGCCGCTCGCGCCCTGGCGAGCTGGTTCGGCTCGGTGGCGGCGATCCGGGAGGCGAGCCCCGAGGAGCTCGCCGCCGTGGATGGCGTGGGGCCGGTGATCGGTGCCGAGGTGATCGCCTGGTTCGAGGTCGACTGGCATCGCGACATCGTCGCGGCCTGGGAGCGGGCCGGCGTCGAGCTCGCCATTCCCGGCCACCCGGGCCCCGCTGCGATGGCCGAGCAGGCCGCGGCCGGACAGGTCGACGCCGGCCCGCTGGCCGGGCTGACGATCGTCGTCACCGGCTCGCTGGAGGGCTACTCGCGCGATGGGGCCAAGGAGGCGATCATCGCCGCCGGCGGCAAGGCCGCCGGCTCGGTCTCGAAGAGGACGTCCTATGTCGTGCTGGGGGACAACGCCGGCGCCAAGGCCGCCAAGGCCGAGGAGCTGGGGGTGCGGATCCTCGACGAGGAGGAGTTCACCCAGCTGCTGGAGGGCGGCCCGGAGGCTGTGGAGGCGCCCCCGCATGGGTCGGGGAAGCGTGGCGTGTGAGGCGCACCAGGCGCGCCTCACACTCCAGACATCACCACCCGGAGCCTGGCGCGCGGGGTCCCCTACGATTGCGCCATGCCTGAGATCACTCGTGACGAGGTCGCGCACCTGGCCGACCTCGCCCGGATCGACCTCTCCGATGCCGAGCTGGACCACCTCGCGCCCCAGCTCAACGTCATCCTCGAGGCGGTCGCGTCCATCCAGGGGGTTGCCGGTGACGACGTCGCCCCGACCTCGCACCCGCTGCCGCTGACCAACGTCTTCCGCGACGACGTGGTGCGCCCCGGCCTCACCCCGGAGCAGGCCCTCGCCGGCGCCCCGGCGGTCGAGGACCAGCGGTTCAGCGTGCCCCGGATCCTGGGGGACGAGCAGTGACCGACTGGACCCGGAAGACCGCCGCCGAGCTGGCCGGCGCGCTCGCCGCCGGCGAGACCACCAGCGCCGAGCTGACCCAGGCCCACCTCGACCGCATCGCCGCCGTCGACCCCGAGGTGCACGCCTTCCTCCACGTCGACGCCGAAGGCGCGCTCGCCCAGGCCGCCGCGTCCGACGCCCGCCGCGCCGCCGGAGCGCCCGCGCACGCGCTCGACGGCGTGCCGGTCGCGGTCAAGGACGTGCTGGCCACCACCGGGCTGCCCACCACGTGCGGGTCCCGCATCCTGGAGGGCTGGGTCCCGCCGTACGACGCCACCGTGGTCGCCCGGCTCAAGGCCGCCGGCCTGCCGATCCTCGGCAAGACCAATATGGACGAGTTCGCGATGGGCTCCTCCACCGAGCACTCGGCCTACGGCCCGACCCACAACCCGTGGGACCTCGACCGCATCCCCGGCGGCTCCGGCGGCGGCTCGGCCGCGGCGGTGGCCGCCTTCCAGGCGCCGCTCGCGCTCGGCACCGACACCGGCGGCTCGATCCGCCAACCAGGCGCGGTCACCGGCACCGTCGGCGTCAAGCCGACCTACGGCAGCGTGTCCCGCTACGGCCTGGTGGCACTCGCCAACAGCCTCGACCAGGTCGGCCCGGTCACCCGCACCGTGCTCGACGCGGCGCTGCTGCAGGAGCTGATCGGCGGCCACGACCCGCTGGACTCCACCAGCGTCACGACCGAGGTCACCGGCCTGGTCGACGCGGCCCGCCAAGGTGCGGCGGGCGACCTCACCGGCCTCCGCGTCGGCGTGATCAAGGAGTTGGCCGGCGAGGGCTGGCAGGCCGGCGTGATGCAGCGTTTCGGGGAGTCGGTCGACCTGCTCACCAAGCTGGGCGCCGAGGTCGTCGAGGTCTCCACCCCGAGCTTCGTGCACGCGATGGCCGCCTACTACCTCATCCTGCCCGCCGAGGCGTCGAGCAACCTGGCGAAGTTCGACGCGATGCGCTACGGACTGCGGGTGACGCCGCCGGGGAGCCCGAGCGCCGAGGACGTCATGAAAGCGACCCGCGACGCCGGCTTCGGCGACGAGGTCAAGCGCCGCATCATCCTGGGCACCTACGCCCTGTCGTCCGGCTACTACGACGCCTACTACGGCCAGGCGCAGAAGATCCGCACGCTCATCATCGAGGACTTCAACCGCGCCTTCGAGTCCGTCGACGTGCTCGTCTCGCCGACCGCGCCCACCACCGCGTTCCGGCTGGGGGAGAAGCTCGACGACCCGCTGGCGATGTACCTCAACGACCTGGCCACCATCCCCGCCAACCTCGCCGGCACCCCCGGCATCAGCGTGCCGGCCGGGCTGGCGCCCGAGGACGGCCTGCCCGTCGGCGTACAGCTCCTCGCGCCGCTGCTGGAGGACGCCCGGCTCTACCGCGTCGGCGCCGCCCTCGAGACCGCCCTGACGGGAGAGTGGGGCGGCCCGCTCGTTCCGCCGGCCTACCAGGAGTCGAAGTGACCACCGAGACGCTCATCCCGTTCGACGACGTCCTGACGGACTTCGACCCGGCCCTGGGCCTGGAGGTCCACGTCGAGCTCAACACCGCGACCAAGATGTTCTGCGGCTGCCCCACCGAGTTCGGCGCCGAGCCCAACAGCCAGGTCTGCCCGACCTGCCTGGGACTGCCCGGCGCGATGCCGGCCGTCAATGCGAAGGCCGTCGAGTCGGCCATCCGGATCGGCCTGGCGCTCAACTGCGAGATCGCCGAGTGGTGCCGGTTCGCCCGGAAGAACTACTTCTACCCGGACATGCCCAAGAACTTCCAGACCTCGCAGTACGACGAGCCGATCGCCTTCGAGGGCTACCTCGACGTGGACGTGGACGGGGAGACCTTCCGGATCGGCATCGAGCGGGCGCACATGGAGGAGGACACCGGCAAGACCACCCACATCGGCGGCGCCACCGGACGGATCCACGGCGCCGACCACTCCCTGGTCGACTACAACCGAGCCGGCATCCCGCTCATCGAGATCGTCACCAAGCCGATCACCGGCGCCGGAGCCAAGGCGCCGCTGGTGGCGCGGGCCTACGTCGCCGCGCTGCGCGACATCATCCTCGCGCTCGACGTCTCCGACGCCCGGATGGAGCAGGGCTCGATGCGCTGCGACGTCAACCTGTCGCTGGCACCGGCCGGGTCGGGAGTGCTCGGCACCCGCACCGAGACCAAGAACGTCAACTCGCTGCGGTCGGTGGAGCGCGCGGTCCGCTTCGAGATGAGCCGCCACGCCGGCGTACTCCTCGGCGGCGGCAAGGTGCTGCAGGAGACCCGCCACTTCCACGAGGACACCGGCACCACCTCCGCCGGCCGGGAGAAGTCCGACGCCGAGGACTACCGCTACTTCCCCGAGCCCGACCTGGTCCCGGTCGCGCCGTCGCGGGAGTGGGTCGAGTCCCTCCGTGCCACCCTCCCGGAGCCACCCGCCGAACGCCGGGCCCGGCTGCAGGCCGAGTGGGGCTACTCCGACCTGGAGATGCGCGACGTGGTCGCCGCCGGCGCGGTCGGCCTGATCGAGGAGACCGTCGCCGCCGGCACCGCGCCGCAGCCCGCCCGCAAGTGGTGGCTGGCCGAGCTCTCCCGGGTCGCCAACGAGCGCGGCGTCGAGCTCGCCGAGGTCGGCGTCACGCCCACCCAGGTGGCCGAGGTGCAGGCGCTGGTCGACGCCGGGACGCTCAACGACAAGCTCGCCCGGCAGGTCTTCGAGGGCCTGCTCGCCGGGGAGGGCACGCCCGCCGAGATCATCGAGGCCCGCGGCCTGGCGCTGGTCTCCGACGACGGCGCGCTGACCGCCGCGATCGACGACGCCATCGCCGCCCAGCCAGCCGTCGCGGAGAAGATCCGCGGCGGCAACCACGCCGCCGCCGGCGCCCTCATCGGCGCGGTCATGAAGGCCACCGGTGGCAAGGCCGACGCCGCCCGGGTCCGCGAGCTGATCCTGGAGAAGCTGACCTGATGGCTGCGGCCGAGGACGACGGCTCCGCAACCAGCGCCCCCAGGTAACTGGTGTCGTACGGCGCCTCTAGCAGCCCTCCGAGTGCCGATCGCCACCAGTGAGTGGAGTAGGCTGCCTCCGCTACATCTTCATATCCATCACGCCCGTGGACGGGGGAAGCCGGTGAGATTCCGGCACTGACCCGCAACCGTGAGGCCGCTGTCCCGAGATCAGCGGTCGAGTCGGAGCACCCGCCACGGTGCGTCAGACCACCACGCTGTCGAGGAAAACGGCGGGAGTCGCATCGTTCGAGACTTCCGTCGGCAGCAGCCGAAGGGATCTCATGCACATCGCGTCCAAGCGCATCGCCGCCGTCCTTGTTGGAGGAACGCTCGCGACCAGCGCCGTTACCGTCGGGTCGGCCCATGCCGTCGCCCCCGGGGCGACCACCCCCGCCACCCCCGCCGCCGAGGCCGCCGCCAACTGGCTCGGCGCGAAGGCCGCCTCCCAGGAGGGCGGCCTGCTGGGGTCCTACTACGACGGCACCTTCTACACCAATGTCGGTGCGACCATCGACTTCGGGATCGGCCTGGTCGAGACCGGGGCCGCCTCGAGCACTCTGACGGCGGTGTCCAGCGCCGTCGAGGCCGGCATCGCCGACTATGTCGGGGACGGCACCACGTCGTCGTACGCCGGTCAGCTCGCCAAGGCGTCGGTGTTCCTGCAGAGCACCGGGGAGGACCCGGCCGACTTCGACGGGACCGACCTCATCGAGCGGTTGGAGGACCGGGTTCAGGCCTCCGGTCGAATCGAGGACCTGAGCGCGTACGGCGACTATGCCAACGCGATCTCGCAGACGTTCGCCGTCGCCGCGCTGGAGACGGCGGGCTCGGCCAAGGCGGAGGCCGCCACCGACTTCCTGCTGGGCCTGCAGTGTGCCGACGGCGGGTTCTGGAGCGCGAGTTTCAGCGGAACCGACGTCAGCTGTGACTCCGGCGACGCCAGCAGCGTCGACGCCACCGCCTACGCCGTGCACGCGCTGCTGTCGCAGGAGTCGGACCCCGACATCGCGACCGCTCTCGACGAGGCGGTCGACTACCTGAAGGCGGCGCAGAGCACCGACGGCGGCTTCACCGACGGCACCGCCGTCAACGCCAACTCCACCGGTCTGGCCGGTTGGGCGCTCGGCTCCGCCGGCGAGACCGCTGCCGCGGCGACGGCCGCTGAGTGGGTCGCCGCTCACCAAGTGCTCGCGCTGACCGCCTGCGGAGCCTCGAAGCTCGACGGTGACGCCGGCGCCATCGCCTACAGCGACGAGGTGCTCGCCACCGGTCAGGCCGACGGCATCACCGAGGCGACCACCGGGTCGTGGCAGGTCGCCGGCGCCCAGGCGCTGGCCGCGCTCGCCTACCTGCCCACCAGCGCCGCGACGCTGACCGGCCCGACCGGCTTCGTCGAGGCGGGCACCGCCGTAACGCTCACGGCCGCCGGCCTGCGCGCCACCGAGAAGGGCTGCCTGTCGGGCGCCGGCGCCGCCAAGGCGCTCACCGGCCCCGGTGAGCTCACCGCCACGCTCCCGGCGGCCACCGGTGACTACACCTTCACCCTCGCCACCGTCGGCACGCCGGTGACCACCACGGTCAAGGCGCTCGGTGCCGCCGACCTCGGCGTCAAGGCCAAGAAGAAGATCAAGGTCAAGAAGAAGCTGACCGTGACCGCCTCCGGCCTGGCCGCCGGCGAGCAGGTGACGGTGACCTTCCGCGGCAAGCAGGTCGCCACCGGCGTCGCGGCGGCCGACGGCACCTTCAAGGCGACCTTCAAGGTCACCAAGAAGCTGGCCAAGAAAGCCAAGAAGGGCAAGATCGTCGTGGCCGGTCAGTTCGCCGACCGCAGCGGCAAGACGAGCGTGAAGATCAAGCGCTGAGCCGATGCCCCGCGGCGGGGCGGCTCCCACGTCAGAGGACTGGGGACCGCCCCGCCGAGTCGGCGCCGCGCGCTGCGGGCGCGACGCGTCAGGGCTGCGCCGGCTCGCTGACCCGGGCCAGGAAGTCCAGCAGCAGCGCGTGCACCCGCTCCGGGTGCTCCAGCGGGATGAAGTGGCTGGCCCGCAGCTGGACATAGCTGGCGTCCTTCAGCCGGGCCGCCGCCGAGGCCATCTGACGCGACCCGGCGAGCAGGTCGAAGGTGCCGCCCACGAACATCACCGGCACCCGGATCCGGCGCAGCGAGACCCGCTGGTGCCGGGAGGTGTGCAGGGCGAGGTGGAAGTACCACTCCACCGGCGTCGTCAGGAACTCGGCGAAGGCCAGCGCCGCCAGCTCCGCGTCGGGGATGTGCTTGACCAGGCCGGTGCGGGAGAGCCACCTGATCGTGGTGGCGCCGACCGGCAGCCGCGAGGTGAGCGGGGTGACCAGCTTGCCGGTGTGCTTGAGATAGCGCGACCAGGACACGGTGATCGCCCGGGCCAGCGGCCGGGGCAGCCGCAACGGCGCCAGCATGGTCGCGAAGGTGTCGCCCGGCACGCCCGCCACCGCGAACAGGCCGGTGACCCGCTCGGGGTGCTCGGCGGCGAGCTCGAACATGGTGTTGACGCCCATCGACCAGCCCATCAGCACGGTCCGTTCGATGCCGAAGTGGTCCATCACCGAGAGGCCGTCGCTGACGAAGTCGGGGATCGCCACCCGGGAGCGGTCGGCGGGTCGCGCCGAGCCGCCGGTGCCCCGGTGGTTCCACGACACCACCCGTACGCCGCAGTCGGGCGAGAGCAGCGCCGGCCAGGCCCACGGGTTGGTGCCCAGGCCGTTGCAGAGCAGCACCGTCGGCCCGTCGATGAGCCCGTCGGGGTCGTTGGTCCAGGCGCGCAGCATGGTCCCGTCGTCGGAGAGGACGTCGTGATAGGCGACCGGCGCCAGCGCGGCGGTGGTGGAAGGAGTGGTCCGCATGAACGGATTGTGCCCGAACCGCGGCTCTGCCTGCGTCCGGCTATGACCCGGGTCACTCGCGGTGAGTCACACCGCGAGCCGCTCCCTCCCGGACCGGGTCATCCCCACGCTGGCGATCACCACGCACGCCATGGCGAGCCATTGCACCCACGAGAGCACCTCGCCGACGACCGCCCAGCCGGCCAGCGCGGCGGCCGCCGGGTCGAGCGAGACCAGCACTCCGAAGACCGCCGGCGACAGCGAGCGCAGCGCGACCAGCTCGGCGGAGTAGGGGATCACCGAGGAGAGCACGCCGACCAGGGCGCCGACCAGGACGATGTGGCCGGTGAGCTCGCCGGCGTACCCGGCCATCAGGGGCGTCAGCAGCGCCAGTGCCACCACGCTCGCCACCGCCAGGCCGTCGAGGCCGGGCCAGCGTCGTCCGGTGCGCGCCGAGAGCAGGATGTACGCCGCCCAGGCGGCCCCGGCGAGCAGCGCGAACAGCACCCCCACCGGGTCGAGCGAGGTCCGTTCGAAGCCCAGCAGCACCACGCCGAGCGCCGCCAGTCCGATCCAGACCAGGTCGCCGCGCCGCCGCGACCCGGCCACGGCGAGCAGCAGCGGCCCGGCGAACTCGATGGTGACCGCGAGGCCCAGCGGGATGCGGGCGAAGGACTGGTAGATCGACCAGTTCATCAGCCCCAGCGCCGCGCCGAAGCCGACCACCACCAGCCAGTCCGAGCGTGACCTGCCGCGCAGCGCAGGCCGGGCCACCAGCATCAGCAGCACCGCCGAGGTGGCCAGCCGGAGCCATACGATGGTGGTGGGCGAGGCGGCGTCGAACAGCGACTTGGCGAAGCCGGCGCCGACCTGCACCGAGACCACCCCGAGCAGCACCAGCCAGACGGGGCCGAGGCTCGGTCGGGTGGGCACCCGCACAGGCTAGTGGCCCCTCAGAGCGCGTTTGAGAACTCGGAAGCGCGACGCCGAGTTCTCAAACACGCTCTCAGGTCGTCTCCGGCGCCGCCGGGACCGGCACGATCGGGATCTCGCCGGTGAGCGGTCCGGTGCTCGGCTCGGGCACCGTCGAGGTGGTGGTGGACCCGTCGGGACGGACGCCGTGCAGGATCGGCATGTCCCCGAGCGTGCCGTCGATGCGCGGGCCCTGGTGGGACAGCGCCACCGACACCGGGGCCTCGCGGGTGACGTCGTAGGCGATGCCCCGGACCGTCAGCGGCACCGGCTCGACGCCCTCCTCGACGGTGAAGGTGATCGTGTCCTGGGTCAGCCGCACCAGCAGTCGGCTCTCGCGCCAGCGGACCCGGAAGTCGAGCGAGTCCCAGGACTTGGGCAGCCGGGGGTCGAAGGAGAGCCCGCCGGCGTCGCGCATCCCGCCGAAGCCGAACACCAGCGCGCTCCACAGGCCGCCATTGGAGGCGATGTGCATCCCGTCGACGGTGTTGTCGTGGAGGTTCATCAGGTCGACGTAGAGGGCGTCGTAGAAGTAGCGCAGCGCCACCTCGTGGTAGCCCACCTCGGCCGCCATGATCGACTGCACCACCGCGGACAGCGTGGAGTCGCCGGTGGTGATCGGGTCGTAGTACTCGAAGTCGGCCTGCTTCTGCTCTGCGGTGAACCGGTCGCCCTGGAGGAAGAGCGCCATCACCACGTCGGCCTGCTTGAGCACCTGGAACCGGTAGATCACCAGCGGGTGGTAGTGCAGCAGCAGCGGCCGCAGCTCGGCCGGCGTGTTCGGCAGGTCCCACACCTCGCGCTCAAGGAAGAGGTCGTCCTGCGGGTGGATGCCGAAGCTCTCGTCGAAGGGGATCACCATGCCCTCCGCGCAGCGCTCCCACTCCTCGACCTCGTCGTCGGTCAGCGACAGCCGGGAGCTGACCTGGCCGAACTCGATCGGATGGTCGCCGGCGATGCGTCGTACCGCGGCGACGGCCTGCTCGAGGTTGTAGCGCGCCATCACGTTGGTGAAGAGGTTGTTGTTGACGACGGTGGTGTACTCGTCCGGCCCGGTGACGCCGTGGATGTGGAACTCCTCGCCGGTGTCGGTGGAGCGCCAGAAGCCCAGCTCGGCCCACATCCGCGCGGTCTCCACCAGGATGTCGATGCCCTCGCGGATGAGGAAGCCGAAGTCGCCGGTGGCCTGGACGTATCTCGTCAGCGCGTAGGCCACGTCGGCGTCGATGTGCATCTGTGCGGTGCCGGCGGCGTAGTAGGCGGAGGCCTCCTCGCCGTTGATGGTGCGCCACGGGAACAGCGCGCCCTTCTGCGCCATCTCGGCGGCCCGGTCGCGGGCGGCCGGCAGCATCACCGACCGGAAGTGCAGGGTGTTCCGCGCCACCGTGGGGCTGGTGTAGGTCAGGAACGGGATCACGTAGATCTCGGTGTCCCAGAAGTAGTGGCCCTCATAGCCCGACCCGGTCACGCCCTTGGCCGGTACGCCGACCCCGTCGGTGCGCGCGGTGGCCTGGGCGAGCGAGAACAGGTTGAACCGGATCGCCTGCTGCAGCGCCTCCATCTCCGGGCCTCGGCCGGCGATCTCCACGTCGGCGGCGGCCCAGAACCCGGCGTACCACTCTCGCTGCTCGTCCTGCAGGTGGCTCACGCCGAGCCGGGCGGCGCGGTCGAGCGTCCGGTCGCAGCGGTCGGAGAGCTCGCGGACCGCGACGCCCCGCGAGGAGTGGTAGGCGACGACCTTCTCCAGCCGCAGCGTGGTGCCGGTGCTGGCGTCGACGCGGAAGACGATCTTCGCGAGATCGTCCTCGGCGCGTACGACGGTCTCGTAGGCGTCGCTGGTGGAGAGCCGGTGGTCGGCCGCGACCGCGACGGTCATCCCCGAGTGCGCCGCCTGGTAGCCCAGCAGCATCCGGTCGTCGGTGGCATAGGACATCCGGGGCAGCAGCACCCGCTCCTCGAAGCTGGCCGCCTTGCGCGGGTCCATGCCCTGTGCCGCGGCGGGCTGGTGGTACTCGTCCTTGCCGTCTTGCCGGTTGAGCAGCTGGGAGGAGATCACGATCGGCGCCTCGCCGCTCAACAGGGTGATCTCCATGGTGAGCACCGCCAGGTGGCGTTGGGTCATCGAGACCATCCGGGTGGAGTCGATCCGCACCCGCTTGCCGGACGGCGTGCGCCACACCAGCGAGCGGCGCAGGATGCCATCGCGGAAGTCCAGCGAGCGCTCGTAGTGCTCCAGGTCGGCGGTGCCGAAGGTGAGCGGCTCGTCGTCGACATAGATCTTCAGGACCTTCGCGTCGGGCACGTTGACGATGGTCTGGCCGGTCTTGGCGAAGCCGAAGGCGTTCTCGGCGTGCCGGATCGGCCAGGTCTCGTGGAAGCCGTTGAGGAAGGTGCCGTGGGCGAACGCCGGCCGGCCCTCCTCGGGGTTGCCGCGCATCCCGAGGTAGCCGTTGGCGACCGCGAAGAGGGTCTCGGTCAGGCCGGTGTCGACGGGGGAGTAGCCGGTCTCCACCAGCCGCCACGGGTCGACCGGGAAACGGCCGTGGTCCATCGGGTCGGGGCCGACGTGGCTGAGCATGTTCTCTCCTAGACGAGTTCCGCGAGATCGGCGACGACGACGTCGGCACCGGCCTCGGTGAGGGCGGGTACGCCGGCACCGCGATCGACGCCGATTACGAGCCCGAACTCGCCGGCCCGGCCGGCGGCGACACCCGAGACCGCATCTTCCAGCACGACCGACTCGGCCGCGCTGGCGCCCAACAGCCGAGCGCCGTAGAGGAAGGTGTCGGGGTGGGGCTTGCCGGGCAACGACTCGGCCTTGGCGACCACGCCGTCCACCACCGCCGCGAACCGCCCGAGCAGTCCGGTCCTGGTCAGCACCGGCACGGCGTTGGCGGAGGAGGAGACCACGGCCATCGGGACGCCGAGCGCGCCGAGGTGGTCCAGCAGCAGCACCGAGCCCGGGTAGGGCTCGACCCCCTCGGCCTCGAGCACCTGGTTGAACGCGACGTTCTTGCGGTCGCCGAGCTCGATCACCTCCTCCTCGCTCAGTGCGATGTCGCGTGAGGCGAGAAAGGAGCGGACGCCGTCGTAGCGGGGCTTGCCGTCGACGTACGCGTGGTAGTCCGCGGTCGTGAACGGTGGCTGGGTCGGGTCGTGGGAGGCGAGGAACTCGTTGAACATGACCTCCCACGCCCGCAGGTGCACGGTGGCGGTGGGCGTCACGACGCCGTCGAGGTCGAAGAGGACCGCCCGACGCTCCGCCCAGTTGACTGCAGTCACGGTGCCAGACTAGGGGACCGAGGGGTGGGTTTTGCGTCGGGCGGATTAAAGGCCGTGGCTCCCAAGCCGGTCGCCTGCTACGCACCGTCCGGCACGCACGCTGGCTTCGTTGTCGTCAGTCGCCATGCCTTCGGCATGGCTCCCTCCTCCGCCTCGCCATCGCACGCACCGGACGTCGCTCGCGACGGCGCCGACTTGGGAGCCATGGCCTAACCTTGAGTGGTGGCAACTCTTCGATCCGCGACCTCCACCTCGGGCCGCAATATGGCTGGCGCCCGCGCGCTGTGGCGCGCGACCGGGATGACCGACGACGACTTCGGCAAGCCGATCGTCGCCATCGCCAACTCCTTCACCGAGTTCGTGCCCGGGCACGTCCACCTGCGCGACCTGGGCAAGATCGTCGCCGAGCAGATCGTCGCCGCCGGCGGGGTCGCCAAGGAGTTCAACACCATCGCCGTCGACGACGGCATCGCGATGGGCCATGCCGGGATGCTCTACTCGCTGCCCAGCCGGGAACTGATCGCCGACGCGGTGGAATACATGGTGGAGGCGCACCGCGCCGACGCGCTGGTGTGCATCTCCAACTGCGACAAGATCACCCCCGGCATGTTGATGGCCGCGCTGCGGCTCAACATCCCGGTCGTCTTCGTCTCCGGCGGCCCGATGGAGGCCGGCAAGACCCAGGCGATCGAGGGGATCGTCCACGCCAAGCTCGATCTCGTCGACGCGATGTCGCTGGCGGTCAACGAGAGCGTCACCGACGCGCAGCTCGACGTGATCGAGCGCAGCGCCTGCCCGACCTGCGGCTCCTGCTCGGGCATGTTCACCGCCAACTCGATGAACTGCCTCACCGAGGCCATCGGGCTCTCGCTGCCCGGCAACGGCTCCACGCTCGCCACCCATGCCAAGCGCCGTGCCCTCTTCGAGGAGGCCGGTCGGCTGGTCGTCGAGCTGTGCCGTCGCTACTACGGCGAGGACGACGAGTCGGTGCTGCCACGCAATATCGCCACCCACGAGGCCTTCGAGAACGCCTTCGCCCTCGACGTCGCCATGGGCGGCTCCACCAACACCGTGCTCCACCTGCTGGCCGCCGCCCGCGAGGCCGGCATGACCTTCTCGGTCGACGACATCGACGCGGTCTCCCGCCGCGTGCCGTGTCTGTCCAAGGTCGCCCCCAACACCCCGAAATACCACATGGAGGACGTCCACCGGGCCGGCGGCATCCCCGCGATCCTCGGCGAGCTCAACCGCGCCGGCCTGCTCAACCGCGACGTCCACGCGGTCCACGCGAGCACCCTGCAGGACTGGCTCGACGAGTGGGACATCCGCGGCGGCACGGCGTCCGAGGCCGCACTGGAGCTCTTCAAGGCGGCGCCCGGCGGCGTCCGTACGACGCAGGCATTCTCCACCTCCAACGAGTGGGCCTCCCTCGACGTCGACCAGGCCGAGGGCTGCATCCGCTCCGTCGAGCACGCCTACACCCGCGACGGCGGTCTGGCGATCCTCAAGGGCAACCTCGCCGAGGACGGCTGCGTGGTGAAGACCGCCGGCGTGCCGGAGGAGATCTGGACCTTCACCGGCACCGCGGTCGTCTTCGAGTCCCAGGACGCCGCCGTCCAGGGCATCCTGGACAAGACCGTCCACGAGGGCCATGTCGTGGTGATCCGCTACGAGGGCCCCAAGGGCGGCCCCGGGATGCAGGAGATGCTCTACCCGACCTCCTATCTCAAGGGCCGCGGTCTGGGCCAGAAGTGCGCGCTCATCACCGACGGCCGCTTCTCCGGCGGCACCTCGGGGCTCTCCATCGGCCATGTCTCGCCCGAGGCGGCCGGGGGCGGCCTGATCGCACTGGTCGAGGACGGCGACGTCATCTCCATCGACATCCCGCACCGCCGGATCTCGCTCGACGTCGACCCGTTGGTGCTCGACGAGCGCCGCGCTGCCCAGGAGAAGCGGGAGCGGCCCTACACCCCGCTGGACCGCGATCGGGTCGTCTCCGCCGCGCTGCGGGCCTACGCGTCGATGGCCACCTCGGCCTCCGACGGCGCCTACCGCCGCGTCCCGGACTGAGAGCGTCTTCGAGAACTCGGAAGCGCCGGCTCCGCGCCGCCCAGCACGCGCCCTGGCTGCGTTGTCGTCGGTCGCCATGCCTCCGGCATGGCTCCCTCCTCCGCCTTGCCATGACGCACGCTGGACAACGCCGA
>NZ_JASGDQ010000065.1:0-15226 GCF_047607185.1 Nocardioides sp.
AGATCACCCTCCACATCAAGTTCCGCGTCACGCCCGTCCGCGACGAATTCGGCGTCACCAGCGAGTGGCGCACTGGCAGCGCCACCCTTGACCATGACGCCCCGGTCGTGGTGAACCGATGAGCCGCATGGTGACCGCCAAGGAACTGCAGAACGCGATCGACACCCTCCGCGCATTCGCGCAAGAGCAGCCCCACCAGCACGACGCGGTCGCCGGGATCGACACCCTGACCGCAGAAGCGGAAGAGTACGAGGCGAGTGACTGGACGAAGGACGCCTTTAGAGCCGGATGGGTGAGCTCCGCGATCCTCAACGCCATCGCCGAGTACACCCGCGATCTACGCGAGCAGGCCGACAACGAGAGGACGAGGCGATGACCCCGACCATCGAGGACCTGCCACCGATCTGTCTGTGCTGCGACATGGCGGACGCCAACCTACTCACGCTCGACCTCATCGAGGCGATGGAGACAGGCCGATGAGCCGCCGGAAGCGGGAGCGTGAGTCGCCGGACATGGTTCCGTTCGTAGGCCGGGTCGCGCGAGCGATGGTCAAGAGGGCAGCCGAAGGGGACCTGGAGGCACTCGTTGCCCTACGGGCGATGCAGTCCGCGATCGACGCGGCGACCATCGACGCCGCGCGTGCTCTACACGGGCACGCCTCAACCGAGTACGGCGGGTCGGCGTACTCGTGGACCGGTATCGGGCGCGTACTCGGGATCAGTCGACAGGCAGCACGCCAAGCATTTGGCCGACAAGGCTCTGTTGTCAGTGACGTGGCCGAGCGCGAGACGCCCCTGTTCGACATGCAGGAAGACGCGTGAGCACGCGGGAGGAGTGGCTGCTCGCGGCCACGGAGGCGATGCGACCGTGGCTTGCAGCTGCGGGATTCCCGCTCAAGGACGTCCGAGTCTCAGCAGGTTGGCCGCTGGGGAACCCTCGAAAGGTCGTAGGCGAGTGCCACAGAGGTACGGCGGACAAAGTTCCGGCGATCTTCATTCACCCAAGCCTAACGGGCGCCATCCCCGTACTCGGAACGTTGCTACATGAACTGATCCATGCAGCGACCCCGCCGGACACGGGGCACCGAGGACAGTTCGTCAAGGCGGCCGAAGCGCTCGGGTTCACGTCGCCGTGGACGACAACCCCGGAGGGGGACGCCCTCAAAGAGCGGCTGGCCGCGCTGTATGCGGACCTAGGCGACTACCCGCACGCGCGCGTGTCGATGGAGACGCGCAAGAAGCAGACGACGCGGATGCTGAAGGCGGTCTGCGAGTGCACCGAGGAGGCCTACATCGTGCGACTGTCGGGCAAGCAGGCCGAACGTGGTGCGCCGATCTGCCCGCTGTGCAAAACACCGATGACGGTCGAGGCTCCCGAGCCACAGGAGAACAGGGAGTGAGCGAGCATCCCCTGATCGGCGAGTGGCGAACCTATCTGCGTGCGGGCGGCTTCCCGGACACAACGATCCGCCTACGAACGCGGCACATCAGACGGGTAGCGTGCGCCTATCCAGACCTTTGCGCCGTCACGACGGGCGACCTCGTGAGCTACCTGGCAGGTCAGGAGTGGAAGCCCGCCACCCGGCAGACGTTCCGGGCGAGCCTACGAGCATTCTACGGATGGACAGCCGCAACGGGACACACCGCGACGAACCCGGCGTACGCGCTGCCGGTCGTGCGAGTGCCCCGGAACCGGCCGCGTCCGATCCCGGAGCCGCTCTACTTCGCCGCCGTCGCCGCGACCTGTCGAGACTGCGACCGGCTGGCACTGATCCTGACCGGCGTGTGCGGGCTGCGAGCCGGTGAAGTATCGCGCGTCCATCGCGATCACTTCGAGGAGACGTCTGACGGCCTAACCCTACGCGTGCTCGGAAAGGGAGGAAACGTGCGGATCGTGCCCGTGCCCGACCAGGCGCGCCCGTACCTACCGGCAGGGTGGCTGTACCCATCGCCGGTCAACAAAGGCGAGCACATGCGCGCGCCGTCCGTCGCGGAACACCTGGCGGAACTCCTGCCGGAGGGCTGGTCGGCGCACAAGTTGCGGCACCGGGCAGCGACCAGGGCCTACGCCGCAACGAAGGACATCCGTGCCGTGCAGGAACTGCTCGGGCACCAATCGCCCGCCACGACGGCGATCTACACGCTCATCCCGGACGAGGACCTACGAGCCGCCGTCTCCGCCATCGTCCCAACTGGCGTTTAAACACCCATCACCACGCCATGCGGCGACGACCTCCCGGCCCGTCGCGAAGTCGAGACGCGCCATGGTCGAGACCGAGAGCCCGTCTGCCTGGAAGAGATCGATAGTCGGAAGCACGCCGAGCGCGCGCTTCATGCGCCGATACTCCGTCACCGTGTTCTTTGATGCCTCACCAGGAACGCCGAAGGCCTCACGGACGAGCATCCCGAGCAGGCGGTCAGCCTTCGCCCAGGACGGACGACCGCCCGGCGAAGCAAGCAGGCCCTCGCGCGGGAGACGGGCGACCAGCTGCGCGACGTTAGCCGTGCCGGTGACGGCCACGCCCATGCGGGACCAGTCCCAGCGATCCCAGGCGATGGAGTGGAGCAGGTCGGGCGAGTAGAGGTCTTCCACCGTGTAGAGGCTCTGTCTTTCGAGCCAGCCGGAACGGAGCTCTGCCTCCCAGCGGACCGAGCCCTCTCGTGCGCCCTTCTCGGCATAAGCGGCGTGCTGATCGTAGAGGCGGACGCCGCCCGAGCCCGATCCAACGAAGAGGGTTTCGGCTGCGCCACGGGCCGGGTCGTTGTAGACGAAGGAGCGGCGAGCGTACGGCCGGCGCTCGTTGAGGAGACCACGAACGTAGGCGGCAGGCATCGAAACGTCCTCAAAGTCGCGAGCCAGGTCGAGACGCTTGACCTTCGCCTCATGCACCTCGCACGACGGCTCGACCCACTCGCGCAGCGTCGCCCACAGCCAGTCAACCACCTCAGGCACGGCCTCGATAGGGCACAGCGAGCAGCCAGCCGGGTCGAGCAGACGCGACGGGTTCGCCTCGATCTTGGCCCAGTAGCCGCCCTGAGGCATCTCCATGACGCCGACCATCACAGCAGCGCCCGACTCGTCGTCGCGAGCCTGTCGCGACTCCGGTCCGCGCCTGGGCGCCACGGCGTCGCCGTCACGGGCCGGTGTCCGGTCGGCCTGATGGACGACCACGGCATGGTCGGGGTCGACGCCGCGCAGCACCGCCGACATCGACCGCCTGCCCGCCGTCACCGCGCGCGAGGTCCACCAGTGATCTTCAGCCGCCACCGCCGCCACTGGCACCGACAACGACAGCCGGTCAATACCGAAGCCGTCACCGACCGGCGTCGTGTCGGCAAGTGGCTTGTGGTCTACAACCGTCGCCGTGGCCGGCCCGTCGTGATGTCCGCTATCCGCTGGCAACCTCGGCCCCGTCCCGCTCGACCACAGGAAGGACGCCACCATCAGCCAACACAGGAAGTTCGACAGCCACACTCGGCGTGTCATCAGTCTCAGGGATCACTATCGTCAGCGGATCAGTGACCGTCGAATCGCCGACAATGCGGCGTTGTCGGGATTCCGTCTTGCGCGGCTCACACGTACAGGAAGCCCGCCGCCTATGTCCGCCGCACTCCATGCACGTCCCCGCATCAGTGACAACGCCTAGCGAAAGCACGGCGTCGAACGTGTCGTAGGCGGCTTCGGCCATCGAGCCCGGTCTCCACATCAGCTGACGGGCAACCGGCTTGATCTTCTCCTTCTTGAACGTCGTCCACTCATCGAAGGTGGCCGCGTCATAGGTGCGCCAGTAGAAAAGACGGCGCGAGCGCCACAGCCTGTCACCGCCCTTGTCCTTGACCGGCTCAGGCACGAAACCCATGCACAGAGTCACGCCTTGAGAGCACTCACGGATGATCGTGTCGGCACGCTTCCAGGACGGCGCCGTCCACCGCAACGCGATGTCGCGACGCCGAAGCTGTACCAGATGATTGGCGACAGCGGCAGGCATCCCCGCACTCTCACGAGACGACGCCACGCCGGTGACCTCGTCAAGGATCACGTCGCAGAACTCAGCCTCAAGCAAGGTCCGATAGTCGTCCAACGGCTGCCACAGCGGATGAGGCTCACCCGTGGCCGGATCGAGAATACGGACCGTAGAGAGCACAGGCCGACCAGCCGCGAGAGTGGGCAACGTGTCATAGACGGCCGCAAGGCTCTTACCACCGCCATTGGCACCGATGTAGGCGTGGATAGGGAAGCCGCGACGCACTCGACGGGAGCGGATCGGAGCGACCCGGACCGGCGGCGGAGCCGATCCGTCCGTCCACGCACTTCGTGCTTGCGGGCGGTCGGACGGCTCCGCCGCCGGCGCGGCGTCACCGCCGCCCGTCCCGGCGACGTGACGGCCCATCAGAACCCACCACGCCCAAGATCACGAGCAGAGCCCTCCACACCCGACACATGGCCGTTTAAACGACGCTTCCGCCGGAAACGGGCGATCATCGCCACAGCCCACACAGCACCCGCCGCCATCCACATCAGCCAAGCCCACCCATCCGACGCAACACGAACAGAACGACATGCCGCCCCACGTAGCCACCGACCGCCACGAACCCCACGACAACCAGATCAGTCAAAGTCTCAGCCACGGACCGACGCCCCCCGAATCAAACCAACCAGCCACAACACAAGCGAAACACCGGCGAAGGCAGGAAAAACGACGAACGCACCGATAGTAAACGCGAACAGCTCAGATATCGGCAGGTAGTAATTAAGGTCAGCCATATGAGCCAGCACCAGCGACCACGACTCATAAACCGTCCACGGGTCCTCAGGAAGCAGGCTCGCCACCCAAAGCAGGCCCGCCTGCAACACATCCATCAACCATTCGACAATCACGACTAGTCACTCCTTCCGCTCGTCGGAGTCGGCTTAAAGATCGGCACCGCCGCATACGCCAGAGACCGAAGGAACGGCGTCACCGCCAACGCCACCAGCCCCGCCGCAAGCCACGGCCGAGCAGCCGCAATCGCACCCGTGAACGACGAACCACACACCACGTTCTTCCCCGCATCCAGCCCGTCACCACCACCAGGGATAGTGACCTCCCAGTCCGGACACGGGCTCGCCAAACTCCCGGACGGAGGACCAAGAGCGCTAAGCCACGAGAAAGGCGGCTTAGTTGTATACGAACCCTGAATAGCCTCAACCCTGGTCTGCAACGAAGTCTGAGGCACGAACGCCCACTTCAACGCACACTTGGTCGGCACATAAACCCAGGACACAGGATTCCACGACCACCCCTCACCCCAACAATCCGACGAATCAGGATCAGACCCCACCACCGTACCCGTAGTCGTAGACGGATTCGTACCACTCTCCGGAATCACCGACGTACCAGTAGACGTCTCAGAGTCAGCATCAGGCTCCCCATCCCCATCCACATCCGACTGCACCTCCAACGACGTACCCGTATCAACGACATACTGATTCAACGTGTCAACAGTGCCCGTAGTCGGATTCCACACGAACGCATTCTCAAGAGGATCACACGTCCCAATTAGTACTACGTAGGACCCGAATTTGCACTTGACTTGAGCCGGATGGGAGACATACCACGAAGCCCAGTCCTCACAATGCTTCGGCGCAACATCGGGGTCATTGCACTCAAGACCATTGACCCACACTGTCGTAACACATTCCAGCTGGACACTATCGCCCGTGACGGTAAAGCAGTCCGGATAAGTGTCGGCCTCGCTGGGAAATGTCACGTCGAGCAACGTCCCGTCCGGCCCAACCACCGTCACCTCTTGAGGAATCCAGCCATGCGCTTGACAAGACGGCATCGTAAAACCGCCCGAATCCCCCGAGTCAGTCGCCGTCAAAACATGCTCAGCACCCAGCGCATCGACACACGTCACCGTCGTCTCAGTCGCCCATTGAGCATCAGAAACCGGAGGCGACCACAGAATATACGTAGACGAGTTATCATACGAAATCCCGATCTTGACCCAGTCAAGGTAAGGATAATCCGACGAACACACCGTATTCGACCCACTCACCCAATACGTGGCACCGCCAGCACCAGCCGCGACCGTCACCGACCCAAGGACAGTGGTCGCGAAGCCAATGGACGTGCCGCCGCCGACATTCGAACACTGATATCCGGAACGCGCTGCGAGGGTATACGTCCGGGCGCTCGTCGAATTCGTCGTGGCCGTCAACGCCGAAACAGTCAATATCCTCGTCGTCACGTCATATGACGCCTCACCAATCGACTGCAAATACGTGACAGTCCCGGCCTGCTCCTCGCTGCCGCTATTCACTAAAGCCTTAACCCACGGCATCCAAAGGTCACGCGTATCGTAAGCCGTCCACGCTATACCGGCAATGCCGAACGCCGCACATGCGACTGTGCCCACGCCGGACGCGCAGAGTGCCGTCGTCGCGACGGACTGTGCGACCTTGCCGCCAGCGAACATCGACCCAGCCCGGATAACCGGCGGGATAGCAAGCGCCGCAGCAGGCCTGGCCGGACCAGCCACCACGATCGCGAGCGAAACCAAGACAGCTACCAGAATGGCAGCTAGTCTGCGGCGCATGAGCGACGACACTTTGGCGATCATCCTAATCATCTCCTTCGCAACCATCTGCGTATGGCTTGGATACGTGATCGGCGTACAGCGCGGAGCGCGAGCAGTACGACGGAGCCTGACGCGCTTCCGCGAAAACGCCCTCGCCGACCACACGCCCGCACCACTGCCGTCAGACGCATCACACGCTCTGCGCGTGCTCAGCGACTACGAGGACGCGATCTATCGAGAAGTCCGCGCGAGCATCCGAATACCAATCAACGAGCACGATTACGTGACGCGAATGACACAACTACATGCGGACGTGACTCGCCTTCGGACCGCCGTGCTCGACCTTGCAGAGTCCGGAGACGTGGCCCGTCGTCGGGTCGAGTAGACGACGGGCCACCCCCGAGCCGGACTGTGCTCAGATCTTGCCGAGCACGCGACGCCCGATGTTCCAGGCCACGAACGCGATCGCCACACCGAAGACCAGCGGCATGTTGTCGCTGATGACCTCCTTGGCGGTGTCCACGCCGTCGCTGATGAACGTGCCGACTTCGTCGGCAGGAGTTGCGGTCATAAGGGTTTACCTCCTCTCCATCCCACTCACGGTTTCCAACTGTTGACGAGCGCCACCACGGCGCCCACAACCAAGCCAGCGGACACGCACGAGGCCACCAGCGCATTCACCGCGTCCGGAGTCACCAGCGGCTCAATTCATGCAGCAGTGCAAGCCCGAGCAGGACCACCGCGACGAGCATCACGAAGCCGACCACGGGACCAGCGACCACCCAGCCGAACTCATGAGCCTGTGCCTCAGTCATGACAACTCTGCCTTGTCGGACTCGCCGCGTTTAAACGGCGTACGGGCATAGCCACCGGCGGCATCGTGGCGAAGCACGGCCAGCGGGTCGCCAACCTCCCAGGCCGCACAACCAACGCCAGCCACCGACGCGACACCCGTGCCACCATCGAGCGCAACGAACTCAGCCAGGACGCCACGGCAGCACCAACACATCCGCGTGCCCGGATAACGAGCCTCCCACCACCGCGCACGAAGCCGTTCCCGCCACGGGACAGCTCTACGCTTCGAGCGCCCCTCCCACGCCGGACGAGACGGGACCTTGCCCGCCTTCTTCTCCCGCTCGACCTCGATCCAGGCCGAGGCGAGCCCGCCCAGGAACAACACCAGGAAGCACGCAGAGACGAAGATAAACGCCGCAACCCCCCAATGCTTCAGCGAGTCCACCAGGCACCCCCTACGGCCGGCGCAGCTGTGCCGCCAGCACCGCCGCGAGGAAAAACAAGACCAACGCGCACCCCACCCACAGCTCGTCGGGAAAGTCCTCCGTCGTCAACGGAACATCCTCGATCACCGTCACGTAGCACGGCGTCCCGACCGTCCCGCAAGTCGTCGTTGTCGCCGTCTCGGTCGAACTCTCCGTAGGAGTCTCCGAAGGCGACGGCGACGGCGTCTCGGTAGGATCGTCGCTCGTGACGCCAGTGACGACGCCCGACCTTGCGCCGGTGCCGAGGCCGGTAGAAGTCAGGACGCTCACTCACAGTCACCACCCCGGCCGCCGACAGGGAGAAGCCGTCTGCGACGAACCTTCTCCTCCACGAGGACACCGCCGAGCACCGATACGACCAGTCGGAGCGCCTCCGTCTCGACATCGTGCTCAGCCTCGTGACGCTCCGCCCACTGGCGAACGAGAAGAGACTCAACGTCACCCATGAACTGCAGCCGGAACTGACGAGGCCGACCGCCCTTCATCGGACAGCGGGTACACGTACCAACCAGCGCCGTACCGTCAAGCGAAGGACCGAGCGTGATCACTCGACCGCACCCTTGAGCGCAGCCTCGACCTCAGGGAGACGCCGCCAGCCAGACAGCGCATAACCGGCGCGACCGGTAGGCATACCGTTGGGCCCTGTCTGCGCATAGGCACGCGGGGAGACCTCGACGGCCACGACCTCGCCAGCGACAGGAATCGCACCTTCGAACCGATCACCGCAAGCGACGACAATCGGAGGAGCCGTAACGTTCCGCGAGGGGAACGCGATCAGCGTCTCTGTCCACTGTCGGCCACCATCGCGACCCGCAAGCCGCTCCTGCACACCGACGACCTTGCCGACAACCATCTGTACCGCCATGCTGACGCCCCTTTCGGGCAACCTGATCCTTGTCAGCGCGGCTTCCCGTGATGGACCGGAGCGCGTTCCGTTGCAATCTGGCGAGACGAGGCGACTGCCGAAGGGCTGGTTCTTACCTAACTTTTGGCCTGTCCGCCAGCGGAACGAGCGCCGAACCTGACCCGATCAGCCGAGAAAACGGGACGTTCCCCGGCGGATTGTCACAGTCACGGTCATGATTGTCGCCGTGTCCCTGCCTCAGCTGCCGCCCGGTTTCGTCTTCGGAGTGGGGACCTCGGCGTTCCAGGTCGAGGGCGCCGTCGACGAGGACGGCCGCGGTGAGTCGATCTGGGACCGTTTCACCGCCGAGCCCGGCCACATCGTGGATGGCTCCGACGCCCGGGTCGCGGCCGACCACTACCACCGGGTCGCGGAGGACGTCGGGCTGCTGAAGCGGCTGGGCGTCGGCGGCTACCGGCTCTCGCTGTCGTGGCCGCGGCTGCTGCCCAAGGGCCGCGGTGAGGTCAACGCCAAGGGCGTCGACTTCTACGACCGTCTCCTCGACACCGTGCTCGAGGCCGGCGTTGAGCCGCTGGTCACCCTCCACCACTGGGACCTGCCGCAGGCCTTGGAGGAGGACGGCGGCTGGCTCAACCGCGCCACCATCGACGCCTTCGCGGAGTACGCCGCGCTGGCCGGTGAGCGGTTCGGCGACCGGGTCGCGCACTGGGTGCCGATCAACGAGCCGGGCGCGATCACCACCCTCGCCTACGGGCTCGGCCAGCACGCCCCCGGCCGGCGGATGCTCTTCGACTGCCTGCCCGTCGCCCACCAGCTCCTGGTCGCGCACGGCCGGGCGGTCATCGAGCTGCGCCGTGCCGGCGCGACCAGCGTGGGCTGCGCCAACAACCACTCTCCGATGTGGCCCGCCTCGGAGGACGCCGCCGATGTCGGGGCGACCAAGCTCTTCGACGCCATCTGGAACGGCATGTATCTCGAGCCGATGCTGCTGGGTCACTACCCCGTCGACCTGCAGCCGCTGATGGAGGAGGTGATCCAGGAGGGCGACATGGCGACGATTCGGCAGCCGCTCGACTTCTACGGCGTCAACTACTACAGCCCGATGCGGATCGCCGCCGTCGACGACGAGGACGCGGAGATGCCGTTCCGGCTCGTCCCGCTGGTGGGACACCAGCAGACCGCCTCCGGCTGGTCGGTCGTGCCGCACGCGCTCCGCGAGTGGCTGATCCTCACCCGGGCACGGTTCCGGGCCGGCCTGCCCCCGCTGGTGATCACCGAGTCGGGCTCGTCGTGGGCCGACGTGCCCGACGCCACCGGCTTCGTCGACGACCAGGACCGGATCGCCTACCTCGGGGCGCACCTGGAGGCCGTCTCGGCGGCGATCAACCGCGGCGTGGACGTGCGCGGCTACTACGTGTGGGCCTTCCTCGACTCCTTCGAGTGGGCGGCCGGCTACACCACGCCCTATGGCCTGGTGCATGTCGACCGCGACACCCGGCGGCGCACCCCCAAGGCGTCGTTCCAGTGGTACGCCGACCTGATCGCCGCCCACCGCTCTCTCTGAGTGCCTAGCCTGGGTCGCCGTCCGGATTCGTGATTTCCCTGGTGCCATATTGGGTGGTGTGGAATCGGTAGCCGTGGCGGCTGGTCCACAGATATTCACCCGACGCGAGCTGGAAATAGGACCACCCTGTGCCGTGGGTTTTCACGCGGTGGTGTTGTCGGCATAACGGAGCGATATTGCCAGTCCGGGTTTGGCCGGGCGGGCCGTGTTCTTGCCATTCCTTGGCGTGATCCAGGTCGCAGGCCTCGGCGGGACGCTCACAGAAGGGGAAGACACATTTGCGGGCGGTCTCGATGGCCTGCTCGCGGATGATGTCCGATGCGTATCGGCTTGCTGTGACTGCCTCGGCGGTCAGGTCGAGGACGGGCCGGACGGTGACGTGGCTGTGGGCGCACCAGGCGCGGAGGTGGTCGATGGTGACCATGCCCAGGTGCTGGCCGGTCAGGGAGTGCACGATCGCGTGGGTCTCGCCCTCGGCCACCCGCACTCGGAGGTCGATCCGACGTGGCTGGACGTGCACCGCCTGGTCGGTCTCGCGTGGGCCGAAGCCGACCTCACCGCGCGCCAACATGCCCAGGGCACGGGCCCGGCGGACCGGCTTGGTCTCGGCCAGGCCGTCGCAGGCGGCGAGCTGGTCGGCAATGTCATCCAGCACGGCATCGAGGTCCAGGGCGTCGGTGGTGTCCAGGACCGCCTCCACTCTCGTGGTGGCGGCGCGGCCGGTGGTGGTGCGGACCAGTTCGACGCGGCGCTCGGCCAGGTCGGTGGCTTCGTCCTCGATGAGTTGTTCGGGGTCGAAGCGGGCTAATGCCTCCTCGATCAACCGGTCGAGGGTGGTGACCCCGACCCGCTCCACCCGCGAGCAGACATGGACATCGACCCAGGCGGCCGCCTCCCTGGGGAGCGTCATGGTGGCCTCGGCGACGCGACGTGCCCGCCAGCCGTCCACCTGACCGGCCTTCACCCTCGCCCACGTACACGGGAGACGGTGGACCAGCTCCACGGCCTGGGCCAGGAACACCCGCCCCGACGAGGTCGACCTCCCGGTCGCCGCAGCGAACTCGACCACCGCGAACTCGGTCACATAGGCACAGCCGTCACCACCGAGCAGCACCTCACCCTCACCACCCGGCACACCGTCGAGCAACGAGGCGGCCCGGGTCCAGTCGTCGACCTCGTGAAAGGACGCATACTTCGCGGCGGCCGCGATCTGCAACGCCTCATGGCGCCGTACCTGAATCTGAGAGTCGCGAAAGACCTCGAGCACGCTCCCAGGATCATCGGCCGCGTCGAAAGCGGCGGCGTCTGGAAAGGTCGAAGTCATAACAACCAAGATATCGACCACCACCGACAATTCTGGGCCAGCAGGAACGATTCACCGGCCCGTGTAGCTTTCGCTTACCACGCATCGTGGCCGAACGAGAAGAGATCGCGAGCCGGCTCGGAGCGGCACACACCCGGTGGACTACCGTGCGTGGCACGTTCCGGACCTGGCGGTGCGGTCCACTCACCACGCGGGCCTTCCGGGACTGGCACTACCTCGATGAGTCGGCCGGAACGGGGTGGTCGGCGACTTGGTCGCCGAGGCCGACACCGAGAACGGCGTGTAGCCGTAGCGCCCCGGAGGCAGCGCCTGCAGCGCGATCGCACCGCCCTCGGCGTGCACCGCGTCGGTGATCCCCAGGTGACGCGCCGCCTGCAGTCTGGTCGCCATCTCGCCGGCGAACGGCTTGAGCCAGCCGCGCTTGTTCGGGGCGTGTCCCAGCCACGCACCGAGCCGCTTCGGCGGAGACGGGTCTCCACGCCTGCACTTCTGCCGACTCGGCGGTCTCCACGCCTGCACTTCTGCCGACTCGGCGGTCTGAGGGCCCGCACTTCTGCCGACTCGGCGGGCTGTCATGATCGGGGGCATGGAGCTAGGACAGGGCACGGGCCCGCTGAAGGGCGTCAGGGTCGTCGAGCTGGCAGGAATCGGGCCCGGCCCGCACGCCTGCACCATCCTCGCCGACCTCGGCGCGGACGTGATCAGGATCGACCGCCCCGGCGGTCCCGCGCTCGGTGGTGGCGCCCTCGACCTGACCAACCGGGGCAGGCCCAGCGTCGCGCTCGATCTCAAGCGACCCGAGGCGGTCGAGACGGTGCTGCGGCTCGTGGAGGGGGCTGACATCCTCATCGAGGGGCTCCGCCCGGGGGCGACCGAGCGGCTCGGCCTCGGCCCCGCCGACTGCCTGGCCCGCAACCCGCGACTGGTCTACGGCCGGATGACCGGCTGGGGACAGGACGGCCCGCTCGCCTCCTCCGCCGGCCACGACATGACCTATATCGCCACCGCCGGTGCGCTGTTCGGGCTCGGCCAGGACCCGGTACGGCCGCACTTCCCGACGAACCTGCTCGGCGACTTCGGCGGCGGGTCGACGTACCTCGTCATCGGTCTGCTCGCCGCGCTGCTGGAGTCGAAGGTCAGCGGTCAGGGCCAGGTCGTCGACGCCGCCATCGTCGACGGCACCGCGCACCTGCAGACGATGGCCTACGGGCACCTGGCCGAGGGGATCATGCACGAGCGCCGCGCTGCCGGGCTGCTCGACGGCGGGATGCCGTTCTACGACGTCTACGAGACCGCCGACGGCCGCCACCTCGCGGTTGGCCCGATCGAGCCGCAGTTCTGGGCGACCATGCAGGGCGTGCTGGGCATCGAGCTGCCCGGCCAGTGGGATATCGCCCGCCATGCCGAGCTCAGGAAGCTCCTCGCCGAGACGTTCCTGACCAGGACCATGGCCGAGTGGGCCGAGATCTTCGAGGGCACCGACGCCTGCGTGGCGCCGGTGCTGACGATGACCGAGGCTGCCGAGCACCCGCACCTCAAGGCCCGCGGCACCCTGGTCGAGAAGGACGGCGTGCTCCAGCCTGCCCCGGCTCCCCGCTTCAGCCGTACGGCGGCCACCCTGACCACCCCGCCCCCGGCGGTCGCCGGCCAGCACACCCGCGAGGCGCTCGCCGCCTGGGGCATCGCCGACGTCGACGCGCTCATCGAGGCGGGCGCCGCCGTCCAGCCGTGAAATTCGCTTGAGCACTGATTCCTTCCGACCTAGCCTTGAGTAAGGGGAATTGCTCGAACGAAAGGAATGGGCCAAGGCCGAGTGTCTGGAAGTCCTCGACGAGCTGGTGAGGATGCCTCAGCTCGAGTTCGACGACGGCGAGACGGTGGTGGAGGCGATCGGCCTGGCCCATGACGGTGCCGACTTCGGCGAGGCCCTCATCCACGGCACCAGCCAGCTGTACGGCGTCAGCGAGACCGTGACCTTCGACAGGGACGCGGCCCGGCGACTCGGCTGGCGCGACTTGACAGAACCCGTGGCTTTGTAAGCCTACTAATGGGTAACGTTGTGACCATGGCGACCGACCCCCTCGACGTACTCATCATCGGCGCTGGGCTCTCCGGCATCGACGCCGCGGCGAGCCTGCTGCGCGACCACCCCGACAAGAAGGTGGCGATCCTGGAGGCTCGCCAGTCGCTCGGCGGCACCTGGGACCTGTTCCGCTACCCCGGCGTCCGCAGCGACTCCGACATGTTCACCTTCGCCTTCCGGTGGCGACCCTGGGAGTCCGACCAGACGCTGGCCGACGGCCCCCTGATCAAGGACTACCTCACCACTGTCGCGGCCGAGCAGGGCGTCGACGAGATCATCCGCTATGGCCACCAGGTCAGCGCCGCGTCGTGGGACAGCACCGAGGAGCTGTGGACGGTGACCGCCAAGGTCGGCGGCCGCAACCGGAAGATCACCACCCGGTTCCTGTGGAACTGCTCGGGTTACTACGACTACGACCAGGGCTTCCAGCCGAGGTTCCCCGGCGTCGAGGACTACGAGGGCGTCTTCCTCCACCCGCAGCACTGGCCCGAGGATCTCGACTACGCCGGAAAGAAGGTGGTCATCATCGGCTCCGGCGCCACCGCCGTGACGCTGGTGCCGGCGCTGGCCGAGTCGGGCGCCGGTCAGGTGACGATGCTGCAGCGGACCCCGACCTATATCATCAGCCGGCCCGGCAAGGATGTGGTCGCCGGTGGCCTGAAGAAGCTGCCGTTCACGGCGTACCTGCCCTTCAAGAGGCTGCGCGGCAAGACCTTCTACGAGACGATCCGCTGGGAGAACATCGGCCTCTCCCTGGGGCTCTACCTCTTCGCGCAGCGGGCGCCGCGACTGGCGAAGAAGTTCATCCGCGACAACCAGATCAGCCAGTTGACCGCGCGTGACGGCGGCCCGGGCTTCACCAAAGCTGAGGCGACCGCCTTCGTCGACCAGCACCTCACCCCGCCCTACAACCCGTGGGACCAGCGGCTGTGCGCGGTGCCCGACGGCGACATGTGGAAGGTGATCCGGGAAGGAAAGGCGACCATCGTCACCGACCACATCCGCAGCTTCACCGCCAAGGGCATCGAGCTGGAGTCGGGGGAGACACTGGAGGCGGACATCGTCGTCAGCGCCACCGGCCTCAACATCAAGCTCTTCGGTGGCGCCAGCCTGAGCGTCGACGGCGAGGAGATCGACCCCGGCGAGACCACCGCCTACAAGGGCGCCCTGCTCACCAAGATCCCCAACTTCGCCTTCACCATCGGCTATATCAACGCCTCCTGGACGCTCAAGGCCGACCTGGTCTCGGAGTGGGTCAGCAAGCTGCTCGCCGACATGGACCGGCACGGCCACACCGTGGTGCGGGTCGAGGAGCCCGCAGTGCCGGGCAGTCGCCCGCTGATGGACATGAAGTCCGGCTATCTGCTGCGCGGTGCCCCGTCGATGCCGCGACAGGGCGACAGCGGGCCGTACGAGGCGAAGCAGAACTACTTCCTGGACCTGAGGCGTCTCGAGCCGGGCGACTACCACGAGGACGGCCTCCTGGTCTTCGGCTGAGAACACAGTGGGGGCCGGGGCCCCGCGCCCCGCCCCCCAGGGTTGGGGGG